>DAOUZU010000038.1 GCA_030665535.1 Dehalococcoidia bacterium | reverse complement strand
GGGTCACTCTCGCCATAGGCACACTCCTCCCTTATAAGGGATTAATCTTTCACTTATTATATACCCCATCTTTGAGGCTGTCATCCGCCATAATACCTAATTTGGACTAGTCCTTTTAGATACCCCTCTATATACTATAGTATGCATACTAAAGTATACTTATCCTCTGGGCAGCCTTAGACTGCTTGCCATTAGGCCGGTTCTGGGATACCATTGACAGTGTAAGTGTGAAGGAATGAAAGACGAAAACAAAACAAAAGCGCAGTTGATCGTTGAACTGAAGGCCCTGCGGCGGCGGGTGGCGGAGCTTGAGAAGATAGAGATTCACTGCTTGCGGATGGAAGAACGGCTCAAGCGGGAGCTAGCCGAGCGCAAGCAGGCCGAGGGCAAGTTAAAGCAAGACGAGAGGAAAATACGGGAGTTGGCGGCGGCCTATGTGCGGGCCCAGGAGGAAGAGCGCCAGTGGATTGCCTTGGAGGTGCATGACCGGCTTGTGCAGACCCTTACCGCCGCCTTTCACCAGCTGCAAGCCTTCAAGTCAATGCCCCAGGCAGAACCGGACTCTATAGTAAGAGAGGTAGCGACCGACGCCTTCAACCTGGTGAAAGATGCCATCAGCGAGACGCGCAACATTATGAAGGAGCTCTATCCGGAGACTCTGGCCAAGTTCGGCCTTCATCCCCTGATAAGGGAGGAGCTACAGCACCTGGAAGAGGAAACGGGTTTCGCAACGGGCTTTACCAGTAACTGCCAGATGCGGCTGCCCAAGGATATAGAAACGACCTTCTATCGTATCTTCCATGAAGCCCTGCTCAATGTGAAGAAACACGCCGCCGGCGCCAGTAAGGTGACCGTCCACCTGAACCTGAACAATGGCAAGGCCGAACTCATGGTGGAGGATAACGGCACCGGCTTCAACGTGGCAGCGGTGCAAAGGAAGAACAAGGGCCCCGGGGGGCTTGAGAGCATGCTTAGACGGGCCGAGATAATTGGTGGTAAAGTAAGTATCGACAGCCAGCCGGGCCAGGGAACAAGGGTATGCGTCCGAATCCCTCTGCTGCTATTAACCAGCAAATGGGACTAACAGGAGGTAGAACGATGAACCAACCGCAAAAAACAGCGTCCACCACGGCGAAAGAGGCCGTAATTGGCGTGTTCCTGGTGGATGACCATCAGCTGGTGCGCCAAGGGCTGCGCACAATCCTCAGGAGGGCACCGGGCATTGAGGTTGTCGGCGAGGCCTCAAGCGGCGAGGAGGCCCTGGCCCTGGTGAAGGAAATCAAGCCGGACGTTATCCTGATGGATATCCGTATGGATGGCGCCGATGGCTTCAAATCCCTGAAGCAAATCAAGAAGGTATGCCCTGACACCGCCTTCATTATGCTCACCGTCTACGACAGCGAGCTTTACGCCGCCGAAGCCATACGCACCGGGGCATCCGGTTACATAACTAAAGACTGCACCAGGGAACTGCTCATCAATGGCATCCGGGTGGTGTCCCAGGGCGGAACGGTCTGGCAGGAGGGTATCCTCCGCCGGGCTACCAGGGGGTTATCCGGTCTCAGCGAGGAAGGTACCGGCGGGGATTTAACCCCCCAGATAGTGGAGCAACTGACACCGCGAGAGCTGGAGATTCTGGCCCTGCTGGCCGAAGGCTACGGTAACAAGCAGATCTGCACCCGTTTGAACCTGGCCGATATCACAGTTAAGAAATACATCAAGAATATCCTGACCAAGCTGGGTGTCTCCAATCGGACCCACGCCGCCCTGATGGCCGTCCGTCTGGGGCTGACCTAGACTACTCGTAGCGCAGCGCTTCTACCGGGTGTAATTGGGCCGCCCGGTTGGCCGGGTATAGCGCGGCCACCAGGCTTATGGCCGTCGTCAGGCCGACAACAGCGAAGATTAACCACGGTGGTAAGACGGCCATCTGAAAGTTGGGGAAGTCGCTCAAGAAGGTGCGGCTGCCCACTATGTTAAGCACCAGCCCCAGAAACCATCCCGTGGCGACACCGATAGCCCCTCCCAGGAAACCCAGGGCAGCCCCCTCCATAGTGAACATCAGGCGCACTGCCCCCCTTGTAGCCCCCACCGCCTTCATCACCCCTATCTCCCGGGTGCGCTCATAGATAGTCATCAGCAAGGTATTGACGATGCCTATGGCGGCCACTAGCAGGGCGATTATGGCGAAGGAAGTAAGCCCTATCCCTATGACGCCGAAGACGCTGTTTATCTCATCCAGTATCTCGGCCGCGGTTATGGTGGAAAAACCCAGCGCCTCTATCTCCCCGGCCACCACATCCACAGATGTCTCATCGAAGGCCTTCACCGTGAGCAGGAAACCGGGCTGCGCCTCCGAGTAGAGCAGCGGATTATCCTGGTAGAAACGGGCCATCTCCACGGCGTCGGCCATGGGCACCAGCACTTCGGTGGCGTTTAGCGTGTTCTGCATCACCCCAGCCACGGTGAAGGAGAAGACTCTGGTATCGGTATCGAAGGGGTTCAGCTTACCCACCGTAATACTTACCTGCTGGCCCAGGGCGGAGGCGGCGTCCGGCCAGCCGAAGGCCTCCAGATAGTCAAAGGCTATAAGGCACTGGCCGCTGTCTGTCTCTGTGAAATAGCTGCCGGCCACCAGCTGCCTCAGACGAATCCCATAGTCCGGGCCGGTATCGGCAAAGATGGAGAACTGCCTGTCATCGCCCTCGGCGCTTATGAAGAGGGCCGGCACGTTTATGGCGAAATCAACCCTCTCCACGCCGCTTAAAGCCTCTATCTTTTCAATGTCCTGGCTGGTAAAGGGCACGGGTATGTCAACCTCGGTTACACTAATCTCCTGGGGACCGTCACCGCCACCAAAGCCGACCTCAACGGTAGATACGATTATGGATTCCTGGGAGACGAAAAGGCCGAACTGGTCTACAATAAACCGCTCCAGGCCGTTACTCAGCGATACTATCAGTGTCACCAGGGTAGCTCCGATGACCACCGCCAGGATGGTCAGGGAGGTGCGCAGCTTGCGTCGCCACAGGTTGGAAAAGGCCATAGACAGCTGGTCAACGAGCCGCAAGTCAGGCCCTCCTCTCGTCTACGATGTTGCCGTCACGCATAGAGATAATGCGCGGGACGCGGGTGGCTATATCAAGATCGTGGGTGACCAGAACGGTGGTTATGCCCCTTTCCTTGTTCAGGCGTAAAAGCAGCGCGACGATGCGCTAGCCGGTCTTGGAATCCAGGTTGCCGGTGGGCTCATCGGCCAGGATGATTTTGGGCCCGGCCACCAGAGCGCGGGCAATGCTGACGCGCTGCCTCTCACCGCCGGACAGCTGGTTGGGACGGTGCCCCGCCCGCTCCGCCAGCCCGACCTCCTCCAGCGCCTCCCGGGCCGCCTCCAGGCGTTGCCGGTGCGGTGTTCCGGAGAAGACAAGGGGCAGGGCGACGTTCTCCAGGGCGTTCAGCGTAGGATGAAGATTGAAGGTCTGAAAAACGAAGCCGACACTGCGGTTGCGGTATCTGGAAAGCTGGTTGTCACTGGCCTGGCTCAAGTTGCGGCCAGCGACGATGACCTCGCCCGAAGATGGCGAATCCAGGCCGCCGATGACATGAAGCATGGTGGATTTGCCGGAGCCGGAAGGCCCCACCAGGGCGACAAACTCCCCTTCGGCCACCTCAAAGTCAACGCCGGCCAGGGCGCGCACCGTCTCTTCGCCTATCCTGTAGTTCTTAGTGACCTTCTCAAGCTGTATAAGTGGCTCCACCGACATAGCCCTTCATTATTAGTTTATATTATATTAATAGTATAGTTTTTCTTTACTACATTGTCAACCCGGTACCGGGGCCAGTATTTCGTTCATTAAGGCGGTTCGGCCCCAACCGCAGTCAGCAAGCGGACGGAAAACTGTGCTTAGAGGCGGTTGAAACTGGCCAATTCCACCGGCAACGGCGTAATTCCGCCAGTACCGCCGCCAGGCCGACTTGACAGCCATAGCAGTCTGCCCTCTATTATAAGGCCATGAACATGCCCATCGCCCACTGCCCCAACTGCGGCACCAGCTACCAGGGCTGGGCTCTCTTAAGCGCCCGGCACCAGACCTGCACCACCTGCGGCCAGCGGCTGAAGATTCAGCTAAACGACCAGATCTTTAACGGCTATTCCCCCTTTGACGCCGAGAAGCTGATTCTCAACATGACCGGCGATACCCCCTCCCCTCCCCCAGGCGAGAAAAAGAAAGGCAAGCGGGAACAATAGGCCTCTCAACCACTGCCTTTTACGAGCTAACCCACCCCACCCGTCTCAACCCTCTATGAAATCCAGGGAGAGACAGCCGCCCTCCCGGCAGGCCTTCTCATAGACCAGCCTGGCCAGGGCCACATCCTCAATGGCCACCCCGGTAGAATCGAAAACGGTCACCGCCCGGCTGTCGCGGCGGCCCGGTTTGCGCCCGCTGACTATTTCGGCCAGGGTGGCATAGACCTGGCTGGATTTATACAGCCCTTTCTTTAAGGGGACGTTTATCTCACCGGCGGCACTGGCCTGCTCCAGGTTGTCCACCACCACCGCCGCCTGGTTCAGGATTGACGGCTCCAGCTCTTCCTTGCCCGCAGCGTCGGCGCCGATGGCATTGATATGGGTGCCGGGGAGGATCCACTCTTTCTTGACCAGCGGCTTACGCACCGGGGTCACCGTGCAGACGATATCGGAGGCCGCCGCCGCCTCAAGAGGAGCCTCCACCAGGGGCAGCCGGGGGAAACTGTCAATCAGTTTTTTTACGGCCCCCCCTGAGCGGTCGTATACCCTCACCTGCTCAAGTTTGAAGAGGGCGGCGTGGGCGGTAAGCTGGGTGTAGGACTGCCGTCCCGCGCCGATAAGCCCCAGTGTATGGGAATCCGTCCTGGCCAGGTATCTGGAGGCAACGGCGGCGGTGGCCCCGGTCCTGGTGGCCGTTATCTCCGTGGCATCCATCACCGCCAGCGGGTAGCCGGTGGCGGGGTCGTTATAGACAAGCACCGCCATCACGGTAGGCAGGCCCCGGGCAGGGTTGCCGGGGTGGACGTTTACCCACTTCATACCCACCACGCCGGGAAGTGCCGCCGGCATGGCCCGGAAATCGCCCTTATCCAGAGACAGATAGGACTTGGGCGGCATCTGGGCCCGGCCACCGTCCCACTCCCGAAAGGCCCGCTCCACGGCCTTAATGGCTGCCGGCATATCCAGCAGCCGGCCGACGTCTTTCCTGGTTATAAAAAGAGTGGCCATAAATCTCCCGCCCAGACTTTATTGCCTGTTGGCGGCGGCTGTCAAGGGCCGCCTTGCCAAGCGGAGGGCTTTGGGCTATGATGACCGTTGAACCGCGGAATAAATAATGACCTACAGACGCTACCAGGGCTTCGCCGTAAGCCCTTTGATTATCTTAATAGCGGCCAATCTGCTGCTCTACATAGCCGTCAGCATAAGCCCTGATCTGACCATACGCCTGGGTCTGATGCCGGCCACTGTCCCCAGCGAGCCATGGACGCTAATAACCAGTATGTTCGTTCATTCCGGCTTATTCCACATTTTGTTCAACATGCTGGCCCTCTTCTTCCTGGGCAGCTACCTGACCAGGTTGATTCCCAACAGGGCTTTCCTAGCCATATACTTCGGCGGTGGCCTGCTGGGCAGCATTTTTTTCTGGCTGCTGGGGCCATCCACGGCCATAGCCGTCGGTGCCTCCGGGGCCATCTTCGCCGTAGGCGGCGCGTTGGCCGTGCTGGTGCCCAACCTCCGGGTCTTTGTTTTTCCCATCCCGGCGCCTATACCCCTGTGGGCAGCTATCCTTGGCGGCTTTGCCCTCCTGTCCCTGCTGAGATTTGTCGCCTGGGAGGCCCACCTCGGCGGCCTGATCTTCGGCGCGCTGGCCGGCTACCTCTTTAGAAGCCGACGCCGCTACCTCTAGCCGGCCCGTATTCGCCATTTGGCAATAGTTGTGCCCTCATTGTTCACTCCTCTGGCAGGTTCAAGACCATTGCCTAACGATAGTCCTACCGACATCTGTCAATAATTATGCTTATGATAGTGTTATACGTCGCCAATAGGCAAGAACTGAAAGGATTTTCAACAGCCGGCAGTTGAAGGAAGCCCCCCCAGACCACCCATATTCCGGTGGTGATGCTGACTGACGTCGGCCACCAGCTGAACAGGGTGCTTGCTATGCAGATGGGCGCCGACGACTATATCACCAAGCCATTCGACATGACCGAGTTCAAGGCAATTACTGCCAATTTCTTTAATAACGCCGCCTGACAGCCGCCCCGGCCGGGGAGCAGCCTGTTGCCCGGCAATATTTTCTGCAGCCGTTCCTCATAATTCGTGGTAGAATAGAAACAGATCCTCAGGCAGGGCGCGCCGGACATAGAAGGAGGCAGCATGACAAAGTCCATAAACAACGCCACGATGCTACTACCTGTAGTCAAGAAAGCGGTCAAGGCTCTATACGGCCCGAATATGGAGGACATCAGGATACTTAAGGCCGACCAGTTCCCCCTTTTCCACGAACCGAAGCAGGGCTGGCTGGTGCACACCGAATTCAACGACGGCCGCTACGAGTATTCCGTCCAGCTGGAAGTCCAGATGGCTGACGGGCGCATAACCCGTTCCCTTGAACTACACCGCAAACCGCGGCAGGGAAAAGCCTAGCAGCCGCCCCTTCGCATTCCCGGCCGGTGATTGGCGGCCTTCACGGCCGCGCCAGTAAAGAGGCCGGCCCGGCGCTATAATTTGTTATAAAAACTATATATTTCCACCGCCGCTATGCGTTGACAACCGGCCACGGCTTGTCTATACTGCGACACCCTAAGAATATGAGGGGTAATGGAGGTGGCAAATGGGACACAGCCGATTAAAGCAACTGGACGAAGCCGGCCTGACTAAGGTCAAGTCTCTGGAGGGAACAATAAACAGTTGCGTTGTTGCCCTGGAAGCGCCGACCAGGCTGGCCGACATATCCAACGAGCAGCTTGAGCAGCTGAAGACAGCCGAAGAGGAGATGGGCGCTATCCTTCTAGCCTATTCCTGCTAGCCTGACCGGCCACTAAAAAAGCCGCCCCCGCGATTCACTGTAATGAGACTGCCGCTGCCAGGCGGCCTTCGTTTGGTGGCTTTACAATATCTGAATCAACTATGCTAGAATTGATACCCTGATGGCATATTCGATAGGCCTGGATATCGGCTCGGTAACCGCCAAGCTGGCCCTGACTGATGACAGCGGCCAGGTCCTCTGGCTAGGCAGTAGCCGGATCAGCCCCAGCCCGCGGGCGGCGGTCAACTCCCTGCTGGAACAGCTGGCTAAGCGCTTCCCCCTGGAGCAGATTGCCTCCGCCGGGGTATCCGGCTCGGGCAAGGGCGTCATCCCCGCGGATTTCGGCTGGGCCGAGTACAGCAGCCCTTTGGCCACCATAGCCGGGCTGCTTAAGGACCACCCAGAAGCCGAATCCATCATCCAGATCGGTGGTCAGAGCTTCTTCGTTATCGGCCTGAGAGACGGCCTGAAACAACCGTGGAAAGTAGCCTCAAACCCCCTCTGCGCCGCCGGTACCGGCCGCTTCCTTGAGCAGCAGGCCTACCGGCTGGGCATCAGCCTGGACGATCTGTCCCAACAAGCCCTTAAGTGCCAGGGCAAACCGCCCCGCATAGCCGCCCGGTGCAGCGTCTTCGCCAAGACAGACCTTATCCATCTCCAGCAAAAGGGCACCCCCGTTCCCGATATGCTCTACGGCCTCTGCCAGAGCATCGCCCGCATGGTGGTCTCGCTCAAGAAAGACGGCTTTGCCGCTCCGGTCTATTTCGTCGGCGGTGTGGCAGCCAACAAGGCCGTCGCCAAAGCCCTCAGCGAGATGCTGGCCACCGGCAACGGTAGCCAGACGGAGGTAGCCGTACCCAAGGACTACCTCTACATAGAGGCTATCGGCGCGGCCTTGCTTTCGGCGGGCAAGGCGGCAACTGTAACCCGGCTGCCCCGGTCTGACAGCCAGCAGCGCTACTTCACCATGCCGGCGCTGGATAAGATATCGCTGCCGCCAGGCTTAAGCGCCGATGGTGAGAAGCTCCCCGACAGCGGCTACCTGGGAATTGATGTCGGCTCCACCAGCACCAAAGCGGTTATTATAGACCCCTCCGGCAGCGTCGTGGCCAAGAGCTATCTGATGACCGCCGGCCGGCCGCTGGACGTCCTTAAAGAGGTCTTTCAGAACCTGGTAAACGATACCGGGGGTAAAATAAGCATCACCGGGGCCGCCGTTACTGGCTCCGGCCGTTATCTGGCCGGCGGCTTCGTCGGCGCCGACCTGATAAAGGATGAGATAACCGCCCAGGCGCGGGCCGCCGTCGAGGTAGAGCCTGAGGCAGATATAATTGAGATAGGCGGCCAGGACTCAAAGCTCATCATCAAGCGAAAGGGTATCGTCGTAGATTACCAGATGAACAAGGCCTGCGCCGCCGGCCCCGGTAGTTTCATCGACGAGCTGGCCGAGATGCTGGATATCAGCGTTAAAAACGGCGATTTCGCCCGGCTGGCCTTCACGGCGCCCCACACCATAGACCTGGGGGCCAGGTGTGCCGCCTTTACCGCCCAGGCGGTGGCCACCGCCCAGCAGGAGGGAGTATCCCTACCGGTGATAACAGCCAGCCTGGCCAACTCCATAGCGGAGAACTACCTCTCCAAGGTGGTGGCCCACCGGAAACTGGGCAGCAAGATAATCCTCACCGGCGCCGTCTTCTATAACGAAGCGGTGGTGGCCGCCTTCCGGCGGCAACTGGCCGAT
>DAOUZU010000027.1 GCA_030665535.1 Dehalococcoidia bacterium | reverse complement strand
TATAATAAGCATATCATATCCACCGTGTCTTCTTGCTGCGGCTCTTGGCCGAGGCGGCCTGCGGCAGGTGCTCCTCGGCCAGAGAAAGCTCCACCAGCCGCTGGAAGTTTTCCCTGTCGGCGCCGGTTATTACCGCCTGCTCATGGGCCTCGGCAAGGGCCACCGGGTAGCCGTGCCCCCGCCGGCACTGGTCTAATATAAGGCTGTGGGTCAGGTTAAGCCGCTCCCCATCCCTGGCCACCCACTCCGGGATTTCGACGCGGGCTATCTCATCGTCCACCCGCAGATAGAAGAAATACACCTGGTGCGGCCCGTAGCGCTTGAGCACAATTGAGGACTGGCTGCCGAAAATGGCCGAGCGCTCGCCCTCGGCCAGCAGGGGGGCGAAAAGGTCTCTATCGCGGATGCCGGCCACGGCGTCGCAGTCCCTCTGGCCGGAGGGCGTCTCCTTGCACTTATCGCAGTCGGCGGGGTCGTAAGGGCAGACGGCCAGCCGCAGGGCGTTGACCACGTCCGTAGACCCGGGGAAGCTGATGTAGCTGGCCACCGGCAGCGGCCGCTCCCGGTTGAGTCGCCTCATCTTACCGAGGCAGGCCAGAAAACCCCTGTCCAGAAGCTCCTCAAGGACGAACTCCGGGTATTCCTTGCCGCCCAGCGTCCATTTAATAAGTGAGCCGTCAAGCAGCGCCAGGGCGGGCCGATCGGGGGGCAATGCGGCGGCCAGGTCGGCCAGGTGGCGGCATTCCTCGACATCGCGCTTGATAGCCAGCAGGGTGCCCTCAATCAGCCTTTCGCCGCCGCCCGTTGCCGGGCGGATGGCCAGCTCTTCGTCGCGCCAGTAGAGCCGCGGCAGGCTGTTAAGAACGGCGTTCGGGTGGGCGCCGTAGTCCAGGACGATGCCGCCGGTATTCAGCAGGTAGCAGCGGTTGGACTGGTGGCGGTCGATATCCACCTGGGAGCCGTCGCTGGCGGCGACACTGAACTCGGCGGGGACGGCCGGCGCCGGGAAGTGTCCGCCAAGCCCTTCTACCGGTCTGGCTATCAGGAAGGTCGTCCTGTTCAGCGAGGCGGCTATCTTCTTCTCAAGCTCGGCAGGGTCTGCCGTCTGGCCGGTGAGGATGCCCAGCGCCCGCTCCAAGCGCTGCCGCCTTTCGATGCCGTCGGCCCTGATCCGGGCGACCATAGCTTCAACCTGGGGGGCGATTCTGGTGATATCTAGCGGCAAATCTCAGGCTCCGTTAAGACGAAATACCCTGTTTTCAGTATAGTCCATAAGGCCGGAGGACTCAAATCCGGGTGAGCGGAACGGGCAGGGATGCTATAATAGGTCGTTGGTTCCCGGAACGGATATTCCCTTATGCTGCCGATACTTTTAAGCGTTGTCGTGATTTCACTCTCCGGCGTGATGATGCCGGGGCCGATGTTTGCCGTGACGCTGGCCAAGAGCTTCAAATCACCCTTCGCCGGCGCCCAGATATCGCTGGGCCACGCTGTCATAGAGGTGCCGGTGATACTGCTCATTTACTTCGGCTTCGCCCAGATATTCGAGGACAACCTGGTGCAGATTGTCCTCAGCCTGGCCGGCGGCGCTATGATTGTCTGGCTGGGGGTGACCATGTTCCGCGCCCGCGCCCGCGTCGTCCGTGAGGGCAGTGACCTGTCCTACAGCGCCTTCACCGCCGGTATAATAACCAGTGGCCTGAATCCCTTCTTCCTGCTGTGGTGGGCGACGGTGGGCAGCCTGCTGATCGTGCGTTTCCTGGAGTTCGGCCTGGGCGGGCTGGCCATCTTTACTATCAGCCACTGGCTGGTAGACCTGGTATGGCTCTCTTTCGTCTCCGTGCTGGTCTACCGGACACACCGGTTCTGGGGGAAGAGGTTTCAGGAGGGGGTCTTCATCGCCAACAGCCTGCTGCTGGTCGGCTTCGGCGTCTGGTTTATGGTCTCCGGCATCCAGATTATAGGCTAGTTTGGAGGATAGCAACAGTAATGAAAGTGGGTATGGTCTACGACCCCATCTATCTCAAACACGATACCGGCGAACACGTGGAGAACCCCGGCCGTCTTTCGGCCATCATCTCCCGGCTGGAGAAGGGCGGTCTCCGCCAGAGGCTTGAGCAACTGGAGCCACGGGCGGCTATCGGCGGCGAACTGGCCCTGGTACACCAGTGGCAGTACATAAACTACATTAGAGAGATGGCCGGCAAGGGCGGCGGCTGGCTGGATGCGGATACGGTGATGTCGGTGGATTCATACAAGGCGGCTGCCTTCGCCGGCGGCGGCGTGATAACCGCCGCCGAGGCGGTTATGGCCGGCCAACTGGCCAGCGCCTTTGCCCTGGTGCGGCCGCCGGGGCACCACGCCACGGCCAAGCGGGCGATGGGCTTCTGCCTTTTCAACAACATAGCCGTCGGCGCCAGGCACGCCCGCAAGCGGCTAGGCGTGGAGAGCATCGCTATTATTGATTTTGATGTTCATCACGGCAATGGCACCCAGGAGGCCTTCTACAACGACCGCAGCGTGCTCTATATATCCACCCACCAGGCGCCGCACTACCCCGGGACGGGCGATATTCAGGAGACCGGCAGCCGGCTGGCGGAGGGAACGACGCTTAATATACCCCTGCCCGCCGGCAGCGGCGATACTGAGTATCTGCGCGTCTTCAAGGAGATTGTCATGCCGGCCACCCGCCGCTTTGAGCCGCAGCTTATCCTGGTCTCCGCCGGCTACGACGGCCACTGGGCAGACACGATGTCAATGATGCAGCTATCCGTGGAGGGCTATGCACAGATGATGGTCTTCATAAGAGAACTGGCCGATGAGCTATGCGGCGGTCGCCTGGTCCTAGGCCTGGAGGGGGGCTACGATCTGCCGGCGCTGGCGGCTTCGGTGGAGGCCACTTTCAGCGTCCTGCTGGGTGAAAGCCCCGGCGCCGACCCGCTGGGCAAGCCGGGCCGCCGCTACGGCGTGCCGGATATAGAAGATCTTATCAGGGTGGTGAAGAAGCTGCACCGGCTTGGCTAGTCCTGGAGACGCTCCGGCAGCAGCCGCCGCCACTCGCCCCTCTCCCAGATTACCAGAATTGACGGGGCGACGAAAAGCGAGCTGTAGGTGCCGGCGATGATGCCGGTGAGCATGACGGCGGCGAAGTTCTGAATCTGGGCGCCGACAAAGAGCATCAGGGCCAGTATCACTATCACAGTGGTCAGGCTGGTGTTCACCGAGCGGAGAAGCGTCTGGGCCAGGCTTGTGTTGACTACCTCGGTAAAGACGGGCCGGTGCGCCCTGATCAGGTTCTCACGGATGCGGTCGAAGACGACCACCGTGTTGTTGACGCTGTAGCCGATGACGGCCAGGATGCCGATGATGAACATCAGGTTGACCTCCCAGCCGAATATGGCCCCTAGGATGGAAAAGACCCCCAGGGCCACCAGGGCATCATGCAGCAGGGCGATTATGGCGCCGGTGCCGTAGCGGAAGGGTTTGGGCATACGGCGGAAGGCCCAGGTGACATAGAGCAGGATGCCCACGGCGGCTACAGCGACGGCGATGGCTGCCGTTCGGGCCGTCTGTCGGGCGATAACGGGGTCGATATTCTCAAAGCCGCGCTCGGTGAAGGGGCCGAAGGCGGTCTCCAGGCCCTCCTCCAGCGCTACCTTTTCGTTGGCGGAAAGCTCAAAGGTGCGGATGAGGAAGTCACCCTCGCCGGTGGTCTGGACGATGGCGTTATCGTGGTCTAGGGCGCCCAGCTCCTGCCTCATCTGGCCGGTCTCCACCGCCTGCTCGAAGCGCAGCGTCAGTTGTGAGCCGCTGGAGAACTCGATGCCCGCTTTCAGGCCGAAGACCCCCAGCGAGATGATGCCGGCCAGTATGACCAGCCCCGATATAGCCAGGAAGCGGAACCTCTTGCCGATGATATCAGGCATCTGTGTCCCCCGTCCGCCTGTTGAATAGCTCTGGCCTCTTGGCCAGGCGGCTGCCGACGAACAGCCTGAGCAGTGTCCGGGTGACGACTATGGCGGTGAACATACTGACGGCGACGCCGATGAAGAGGGTCAGGGCGAAGCCCTGTACCGCCGCCCCGGCTACGATGGTACTGCCCACCCAGAAGAGGATGGCGGTGACGATGAAGGTGGTCACGTTGGAGTCCCTGATGGCCGTCCAGGCGCGGTTGAAGCCGGCCTCAATGGCCGCCCCCGGCGTCCGTCCGGCGGCCAGCTCTTCTTTCATACGCTCAAAAATGAGCACGTTGGCATCCACGGCCATGCCTATGGAGAGGATAAAGCCGCCGATGCCGGCCAGGGTCAGCGTCACCGGAATAAGCTTGAAGATGGCTAGCACCAGCGCGCCGTAGAAGACAAGGGCCAGGCTGGCCACCAGCCCCGGCAGGCGGTAGAAGGCGATCATAAAGAGCATCACCAGGGCGATGCCGATAAGGCCGGCCTTGACGCTTAAGTCAACGAAGTCCGCCCCCAGTATCGGGGAGATGGTCTGCTCGAAGATGGGCTCCAGCGGCACCGGCAGGCGGCCGGCGTTGAGCTGGCTGGAAAGTTCCTGGGCCTCATTCAGGCTCAAACCCGATATCTCGCCCTTATCGGTGATGACCGAATTGACGATGGGAGCAATGGGCTCGCCGTCATCACCAAGAAGCGGCTGGTCGCCCTCAAATATGCCCAGCGGCTGGCCGATAAGCCGGCCGGTTATCTCTTCGGAGAGTATTGCTCCCTCCGCCGTCCATTCAAATACAAGCAGAACCTGGCCGAACTGGTCCACGTCAACATATGTATTCTCCTTGAAGAGGCTTGAGGTCAGCGCCGTCTGTACACCGTTTAAGTCGCCCAGTGCCGGAATCCATTCCTCGTCCACCAGCTCGCGGAACTCAAGCACGGCGGTGCGCCCGATGCGCTCCTTCTGGACGTCGCTGATGTCCAGACCCGGCAACTGTACCCTGACGCGGTTATCGCCCTGCCTCTCTATGACGGGCTCGGTCACGCCCAGGGGGTTTATGCGGTTGGCGATGACGGCCACCACGCCGTTCATGACCTCATCCTCGCTGCCCGGTTCAATGGAGGAAAGGTCCGCCTCGTAGAGCAGGTCCAGGCCGCCTTTTAAATCAAGCCCCAGCAGGAAGTTCTTGTTTCCCAGGACGCCCTTGTCCGCCGGCAGTATCACCAGCAGGCAAAGGATAAAAACGGCCAGCATGGCCAGGAAAACAACCATAGTTCTGCGGCGCATCAGGACTTTTCCTCGCCAGTGTCCTGAGTCAGCAGATTTGCCGCCCAGGCTAACGCCTCTTCCCTGGTGGTGACCTCACCCGCCGCCTGGGCTTCGCGCAGCGCCTCCAGCAGTAGGCCAACACGGGGCCCCGGCTTGAGGCTAAAGGCCTCCATTAATTCATGGCCGGTTACCAGCCGTGGTGGCGTCACCAGTTCTTCCTGTTTGCGGCGCTGCTCCATGACATAGGCCACCAGGCCGGCGTGCTCCCGCCAGTTGGCCATATCCAGGGAGGGGCCTCTGGCCGCCAGGTGGTCGGCCAAGCTCAAATAAAGCGTTTCGGTTCCGGCATCGGCGGCGTCACGGTAGAAGTGGTAAATGGCCCGAGACGAAGGCGTCACCCCCGCCTGGCTCATCTGCGGCGGACGCAGGTGGTAGCGCACCATGGCCTCCACTAGTTTTGTTTCTTTTCTGGAGAACCTGAGCCTTCTTAGGACGGCGGGGACCATTTCGGCCCCGTCCCGGGCGTGGCCGAAGAAGCGTGTCCGGCCGGTCTCGTCTATCATCTTTGTCTGCGGCTTGGCTATGTCGTGGAGAAGAGCAGCCAGTTTCATCAGTACTCGCCGGCTGCTGCCGCTTATTTTCCGGGCGAAGTGAACGGCCAGCTCGTCGTTCCAGGGGACAGCCGCCAGCACCTCCGCTCCGGCCTCCAGCCAGCTGCCCTGACGCAGCAGGAAGTCAACGGCGGCTATTGTCCTTACCGAGTGGTCGAAGACATCCCAGGCATGCTCCTTGGGCTGGGAAACCCCCTTGGCCGGGGCCATCTCCGGTACCAGGGCGGTAATAAGGCCCAGACTGTCTACGTAGGGCCAGAGGGGCTCAGCGTCAGGCACCGCCAGCAGCCGGACAAGCTCGTCACGGCAGCGCTCGGCGGCGGTGCTTTCCAGCAGGTGGCCGGATTTCTTAATCAGGGCCTCGGTGTGGCCGTCAATGGTGAAACCGAGTTCGGCGGCCAGCCGCACCGCCCGCAGCAGGCGCACCGGATCGCTGTTGAAGACACCATCATTAAGCGCCCGGATTACCTTTTTATCCAGGTCTGCCCGGCCGCCAGAGGGGTCCAGCAGATCGGATTCGGAGAAGGCGGGTTGCCCCGGTGTTAGGTCTATGCACGCCAGGTCAACGGCCATGGCGTTGACGCTGAAATCGCGCCGCCCCAGGTCCTGTTCAATACCGCCGCTTATGGTAGACAGGTCTATTGTCCACTGCCCCTCCCCGGCCAGCACCACGCGGGCGGTGCCGTTTTCCTCATCCAGGGGTACGAAGCTGCCGCCCAGGGCGTCGGCCATCCCCGGGCCGATGTCGAGGGCGTTGGCGGTAACGGCCAGGTCGATATCGGCCGTATCGGTTGCCAGCAGCAGGTGGCGCACAAAACCGCCCACCAGGAAGGCCTTGATGTTCCGGTCGGTCAGTAGAAGACCGACCTCAGCCAGCAGTGCCGCGGCCGGGGGATCAAGCTTGGGTTTCAAGACTTTTTCTTCCACTGCTATCATCTAAATACCAGTTATCAATAATACACTTCTGGCATTTTTAAGGCAAGCAGCGGGTAAGGGCAGGGGGCGATGAGGAGCCCGGCGGGGGCGGCTGGCTCAGTCGGCTTCCTTCCTGGCTACGCCTTTGGCAATGGACTTCAGCATACCCAGGATACCTATGACGGAAAGCTGAACCTCAACCGGCTCCTGGGCCAGTACTTTAGCCACGTAGGGGTCCAGACGGCCCCCGCCGTAGTTGCGTTGAGTGTCGGAAACGGTGTCCGCCTGGGGAGAGAGGTAGCCGGCTAGGGTGAACAGTTCGTCCTCTTCAAAGCCCAGCGGCTTGGCGATTTTGCGCAGGACGCCGGCCGAGGGGAAACGGTCGCCCCGCTCGGTGCGTCCCAGGTGTGACGGTGAAACCCCGGACATATCGGACAGCTGCTGCAGGGTGAGCGGGATTTTAACCCTCTCCTGGCGGAGAAGCTCGCCCAGTTCGTTCTTGCTGGTGGTGTTCATACTAAATCCCCTATTTGTCTCGTGTCAACCTTACTGATATTATAATTCGCCAGTTGGCAAAAGTCAACAGACCCTTGTCACCAGCCAATAAAGAGACTATTGGCATAACAGTAGCGTTTAAATATGTAAATTATCTATTGACAATAGAAAAAAAAGACAAAAAAATAGAGCCAAATGTCAATACAGCTACGGGTGCGGTTATGATAGTCAAGACTAGGGTATTTGAGCTTTGCGACCGGAAATACGGCAACCTTGCTCGCCTTGCCTCGGCGATGGGCATATCGGTGAGTCAGATCTATCGGGTGAAGGAGGGCCGGCGCTCCATTAACCACAAGTTCATCGTTGGCGCCGCGCTGGCCTTTCCATCGCGGAGCCTGGATGAACTCTTCTACATCGCCGCCGATGCGGCCGATAAAACCAACTAGGCGAGGCCGACCGGGTCAATATCTACCGCCCAGCCCTTGGGAAATGCTATCTGGCCCAGGAAGGCAGACATCTCCGGGCCTCGCAGCAGAAGCTGCCAGTGAAAACGCCCCCGCCGCCGGTGGATGAAAGTCGGCGCCGGGCCTATTATCGCCAGGCCGGCCACCCCTTGGGTATCTATCTCGGAGGCGAGAAGCCGTTTCATCCTGGCCGCCTCCTGCTGGCCCCTGGCGTCGTTGGTGTGGCTGAAGATAAGGCGCACCAGCCGGCTGAAGGGGGGGTTGTTCAGCTTGCGGCGGTAGCCTATCTCTTGCTCGTAGAAGGCCTTATAGTCGTGGCTGGCGGCAGCCTGGATGGCGTAGTGCTCTGGAAGATAGCTCTGTATTATAGCCTGTCCCCCCTTGGGGCCACGGCCGGCGCGGCCCATTACCTGGGACAGCAGTTGAAAGGTGCGTTCCCCGGCGCGGAAGTCGGGCAGGTTGAGGGCCGTATCAGCGCTGACGACACCCACCACGGTGACGGCGGGCAGGTCAAGCCCCTTGGCCACCATCTGGGTGCCGATGAGCACATCCGCCTGGTGGCTGCGGAAGCTGTCCAATATCTGCTGGTGGGAGTGTTTCTGGCGGGTGGCGTCCGAGTCCCAGCGCAGCAGCCGCGCCATGGGGAAGGCGAAACCGGCCTCACGGGCCAGCTTCTGGGTGCCCAGGCCGAGGTACTTCAGGCGGGGGCTTGAGCAGCGGGGGCAGTTGGGTGGCACCGCGGCGCGGTAGTTACATTGGTGGCAGACAAGGCCCTCTTCATCGGGGTGGTAGCTCATGGCCACGTCGCAGCGGCGGCAGCGCATGACGAAGCCGCAATCCCGGCACTGGACGAAGGTAGCCCCGCCGCGGCGGTTAAAGAAGAGAATCACCTGCTCACCGCCGGCCAGGGCATTGTCCACGGCCTGTCGGAGGGACAGGCTGAAGATGCTCCTGTTGCCGGTCTTAAGTTCTTCTCTCAGGTCGACAATCTCAACCGCCGGCAGGGGAGAGCCTTCGTAGGGGGTCAAGCGCTGGGGCAGCTCCAGCAGCCGGTAATCCCCCCGCCGGGCGTGATAGTAGCTCTCAACATCGGGGGTGGCGCTGCCCAGGACGACAGCTGCCCCGGAGAGTTCGGCCAGCTTGAGGGCCACGCAGCGGGCATCATAGCGGGGCGATTTGTCCTGCTGTTTGTAGGTCCATTCGTGCTCTTCATCTATAATTATCAGCCCCAGGTCCGGCTGGGGGGCGAAGATGGCGCTGCGGGGGCCTATGACGACATCAAACTCCCCGTTCTGGATGCGCCGCCACTCGTCAAACTGCTCCCCCGCAGAGAGCTTGGAATGGAGGACGGCTACCCTGCTGGGGAAGCGGGCGGCAAATCTCTCTATGGTCTGGGGAGTGAGGGATATTTCGGGCACCAGTGCGATAGCCCGTCGCCCCAGCTTCACCGCCCGGGCCAGGGCCTGGAGGTAGACCTCCGTCTTGCCGCTGCCGGTCACCCCGTGTAGCAGGAAGACGGCCGGTGGGCCGCCGGCCTTTTCCAGGGCCTCGTTTATGGCCTTGAGGGCCTTTTTCTGGTCGGTGGTGGGTTTAAGCGGCCCCGTTGTCTCTATGCCCTCGTACGATATCGGCTCCCGCCTGACCTCTACAAGCCAAATGTTGACCAACCCCTTTTTCTCCAGGGCCCTGGCGGCCTCAGTAGCGACGCCGGTCTTCTTCCTGGCCTCGACTAGGGGTACCTGGCCGTCCTGTCCGGCCAGGAAATCCAGCAGGGCCGCCTGACGGCGGCTTCCTTTAGAGGCTAATGCGACGGCCTCGCGGCGGGCAGTTTCAGCCGCTATGGCCAGGCCTATGTAGTTCTCCCGGCGGGGCTTAATCCTTACCGGCTCAAGCTCGTAACTCTTGGCCACCAGGCCTTTCCTGAGGAGTTGGGTGGTGATGGCCGCCGCCCTTTTCTTGCCCAGCGCCTTCTCCAAATACCGTAGCTCAAGCCCGCCCTTTTTCTGAATAAGACTGAGTGCCTGGCTCTGCTCCTGGTTGAGCGGAGTGGAGTCGGTTGCGGCGGTTGTGGCGGTAAAGAAGGTTAACGTCCGGCGGGAGAAGCCTGGCGGCAGCAACAGAGACACGGCCTCGTAGAGGGGGCAGAGGTAGTAGTCGCTCAGCCACCGGGCCAGTTCCACCCGGGCCGGGGAGAGCAGGGGTTGGGCTGCGATAGGGCCGATTATATCCCTGGTCTGGGCCACCTGGGGCGCCTGGGTAAGTTCAAGGACAATGCCCTGAAGCACCCGGCTGCCGAAAGGAACCCACACCGCTTGGCCCACCGCCAGCTTCAGGCCATCGGGGATTGAATAGCTGAAG
>DAOUZU010000126.1 GCA_030665535.1 Dehalococcoidia bacterium | reverse complement strand
CGCCGCCCAGGTGGGCCGCTGCCTAGAGGAGGTGGGCATCGGCTTCATGTTCGCTCCTCTTTTCCATCCGGCCATGAAATACGCCGCCGCTCCCAGGCGGGAGATAGGCATCCGTACCATTTTCAATATCCTGGGGCCGTTGACTAACCCCGCCGGCGCCGGCGGCCAGGTTATCGGCGTCGCCGATGGCTCCCTGGGGGGTAAGATAGCCACAGTGCTCATGGGACTGGGCAGCCGGCATGCCCTGGTGGTTCACGGCGATGACGGCTTGGACGAGATTTCCGTCTGCCAGAGCAGCCAGGTGTGGGAGCTAAAGGACAGCGTCATAAAGAGTTATAATGTCGCCCCGGAGGACTTCGGACTCTCCCGTGCGGAAGAAGGCAGCCTCTCCGGCGGCAACGCCACCACAAACGCCGCCCTGCTGCGTGCTGTCCTTGAGGGCACCCCCGGCCCCAGAAGGGATGCCGTGCTACTGAACGCGGCGGCGGCCCTGGTGGCCTGTGATAGCGCCGCCTCACTTAAAGAGGGTGTGCCCCTGGCCCGAGAGGCACTTGACAATGGCAGCGCCCTGGCCAAACTGAAAGAGCTTATTGAATTCGGCAGCTGTCTTTAGAGGAGAGCCGTGTTTTTAGAGGAGATAGTCCACCGCAACCAGGAAGAGCTTCAAGCCAGGAAGAAACAACTTCCCCTGGCCGAGGTCTGCCGCCTGGCCAAGGCCCAACCGCCGCCCCTGGACCTGGCGGCGGCGCTCCGGGGTGACGGCGTCCGCCTTATCGCCGAGGTCAAGAAGGCCTCGCCCTCACGCGGCGTCATCCGGCAGGACTTCAACCCGGTGGCCATCGCCGGTGCCTATGCCGCCGGCGGGGCGGCGGCCATATCCGTGCTAACCGAGGTGCACTACTTCCAAGGCAGCCTGGAGTACCTAAAGGATATAAGAACCGCCCTGGGGGAGAACAGGCCGCCACTATTACGAAAGGACTTCATCTTCGACCCCTACCAGGTCTATGAGTCGCTGGCCTACGGTGCCGACAGCCTCCTTCTCATCGCCGCCATCCTGACGCCAGAGATGCTGGTCGCCCTCTGCGCGCTGAGCCACGAGCTTGGCCTTAGTTGCCTGGTGGAGGTGCACAACGAGTCCGACCTGGTAACCGCCCTGGAGAGCGGTGCCGGTATTATAGGCATTAACAACCGTGACCTGAATACATTCACCGTAGACCTGGCCACCACCGAGCGGCTCAGGCCATTAATCCCCGCCGACCGTATCGTGATCAGCGAGAGCGGTATCAGCAGCAGAGATGATGTTGATAACCTCAAGCGGCTGGGGGTGGACGCCTTGCTCATCGGCGAAGCGCTTATGGCGGCGTCGGATATCGCCGCCAAGATGAGGGAACTGCTTTGACCAGAATCAAGATATGCGGCCTCTCTAGGGTAGAGGACGTCACCGCCGCCGCCGCCGCCGACTTCATCGGCCTGGTCTTCGCCCCCGGCCGGCGGCAAGTTTCCCCAGATAAGGCGCAGCGGATAGCTGAATCCATCAGGCAGCTCTCGCCGGCGCCGGAGGTGGTCGGCGTTTTTGTCAATTCCCCACCGGACGAGGTAAACCGCATCGCTTACTTCTGCCACCTGGACAAGGTGCAGCTCAGCGGCAACGAAGACGGAGATTACTGCCGCCGTATTGAACGCCCCATCATAAAGGTAGTCCACATTTCCGCCACCACAGAGACCGGTCATATCCTGGATGAACTTGAGGTCCTCAGCCGGCTGGGGTTGGAGAATGAGCCCATCTATATGCTGGATACTAAGACCGGCGCTGCCTTCGGTGGCAGCGGACAGGTCTTTGACTGGCGCCGGGCTGGCGTGGGGGCAGCCTGGTTCCCGGTTTTAGTTGCCGGCGGCATTTCGACTGCCAATATCGGCCAGCTTTTAATACTGGTAAGGCCTTGGGCAGTTTATGTCTCCTGTGGCGTGGAGACAAACGGCCGCAAGGACGCCATCAAGATAACGGACTTCATAGAGGCGGTCAGAAATGCAGACAGAGAAACGGAGGATTCCAGCCTTGCTACC
>DAOUZU010000005.1 GCA_030665535.1 Dehalococcoidia bacterium | reverse complement strand
CTTTCCAGGTTTTAGTAGTATAGAAGAGGTAGTTAGGGAGTAATAGATGCACATACTTTGGGGTATTTTGATAATTATAGCTGGTTTATTCTTGCTGGTCGGAGGTAGTTTAAGAAGCAAGTTTTTTCTCTATCGGTTAATAGTTGCTCGCTCGAAGATACTATGGGGCGAGAATACATATCGTTTTCACCAAATTGCAGGAGCAATTGCCATCGTTTTTGGAGTAATAGTGGCTCTTGGGCCTATCTAATTGGGATCTTCTCATTATTCAATATCTGGATGGTAATTCTTCCCTGAGTAGCCTCCAACGAGTCTTCTACATATTCCGGAAGGTTGTTGTATATCGGAAAATCTACGATTCCTGAGAGAACATTAACCCCGTATTCAACCCCTTTGGCGAACCAAATATCCAAGGAATCTTCTAGCCCTTTTAATATTGTTCTATTCTCAGGCACCTTTATTTTTTCCTGATATCTCCCCAGATACCGTTGGTTGTTTCTTCGGAGTGCATCTATCTCCACTCCGTAATTGTGTTTCATTTCAATTCATCTCCATAATTCCACCGCCAAGCTAAACGGAATAGTTGGGCAATCGTGTCCATGCCATCCTCCTACAGAAAGCTTAACTATACACAACACTGTTTATTTCCCCAATGGTTTCCTACCAATTCTACTGGTATACTGAACGTATATGGCGAATTGTGTAAAGATAATGCACATTGACCTGGACGCCTTTTTCGTCTCCGTGGAGCAGGCGGTCAGTCCCCGGCTTCGCAACAGGCCGGTGGTGGTCGGCGGGCGGCCGGACCGCCGCGGTGTCGTCGCCGCCGCCTCCTACGAGGCCCGTGCCTTCGGCATCCACTCGGCCATGCCCCTGATTACCGCCCAGCGCCTCTGCCCCCAGGCCATCTTCATCGAGGGCAGCTTCACCAGGTACGCCCAGGCCTCCCGGAAATTCATGGCCATCCTGGCCGACTTCTCCCCCTTCCTTCAGCCGGTGGGCATCGACGAGGCCTACCTGGATGTGACCGGCTTTGAGTCCCTGCACGGCTCTCTCCGCCAGATGGGAGAGAAGATAAGGCAGCGTATCAAAGACGAGTTGGGTATAACCGCCTCTATCGGCATCGCCAACGCCAAGATGGTGGCCAAGATTGCCTCCGAGCAGGCCAAGCCCGACGGCCTGGTGGAGGTGGCTATCGGTGAGGAGGCGGCCTTCCTCAAGCCACTGGCCATCGGCAGGCTACCCGGCATAGGCAAGAAGACGGAAAGGATATTCAGGGGCCTGGGCATCAGCACCATAGGCAAACTTGCCTCCATGCCGCCGTCGGCCCTGAAAGGCCATCTGGGGACCTATGGCGAGGTGCTGCACGGCTACGCCAGGGGCCGGGACAGCCGCCGGGTGGAGCCACCGGCCGAGGCCAAGTCCATCAGCCGGGAGACCACCTTCGGCACGGACACCTGGGACAGGGCCTTTCTTGAAGCCACGCTGCGTTACCTGAGCGAAAAGGCGGGCGCCAAACTGCGGCAGCGGAACAGGCAGGCCCACTGTGTGACACTGAAGCTGAGGTATGCCGATTTCACCACCTTGACTCGCCGCCTGACCCTGAACCAGGCCACCGATTCCGACCAGGTTATCTTCTCCACCGGCCTGAAGCTGATGCAAAAAGCCCTCCGCCAGCAGAAGCAGGCAGTAAGGCTTATCGGCATCGGAGCATCCGGGTTTTGCGAGGCTGCCAGCCAGCTGGATATGCTGGATACGCAGGCGGCGCGGCAGGAGATACTGGAAACGACTATCGACCGCATCCGCCGGAAGTACGGCTTCACCGCCATCCAGACCGGCCGCACCCTGAAGCTAAAGGACATCTTTGGCCACGACGAGGGAAGCTACAAACTGACCACGCCTAGTTTGTCCCGGTAGCCCATCTTGCCAATAAGCCCATTGTTGTATTATCCTTAGGCAGTTCAGGGAGCTAGCTATGGAAGAAACGACAAACTGGTTTACCGAGCACGGCATCCCCATTATTATTGTCCTGGTAGCTTCTTTTATCGGCTACCAGGTACTGAAGGTCGTCATCCACCGCGCTATGCACCGCATCGTCAGCGCGCGCGGCAAGAAGCGCCGGGCTAAGGAAGAGCTGGAAAAGAGGTCTAACACCCTTACCGGCTACCTTTCCACCGCTACCGGCGCAATAGTCCTGGTTATCGCCATTTTTATGATTCTCTCCGAGGTGGGCGTGGATATCGCCCCGCTGATAGCCGGCGCCGGCGTTGCCGGTATCGCCATCGGCTTCGGCGCCCAGAGCCTGATAAAGGACTACCTGAACGGCCTGTTTATAGTAATTGAGGACCAGTATAACAAGGGCGATGTCGCCAAGATTGCCGGTATCGCCGGCCTGGTGGAGAGCGTCAGCCTGAGGCGGACTGTCCTCAGGGACCTGGACGGCATCGTCCACAGCATCCCCAACGGCCAGATTACGACTACCTCCAACTACACTCGTGATTGGGCCCGGGTGAACCTGAATGTTTCCGTCGGCTACGGCGAAGACCTTGACCGCGTTATGGCGGTGATAGACAGGGTAGGCCGGGAAATGGCCGACGATGAATACTTTGGCAAGCTTATCAAGACGCCGCCCAAGTCACTGCGGGTAAATAAATTCGGTGATTCCGGTATAGACATCAAGATACTGGGCCAGACCAAGCCCATCAAGCAGTGGGAGGTCACCGGCGAGCTTAGACGAAGGCTGAAGAAGACCTTTGACGAAGAGGGCATTGAGATTCCCTGGCCGCATGTTAAGCTCTATTTCGGCCCGGGAGAGCAGGAGAAGAGGCCCGGCTTACCAGGAAAGGAGTAAAAGGCATGCCGTCATACGCCTATTTCCAGAAGAAAATAGTCCCCTTGGCCGAGGCCAGGATCAATGTTATGACCCACGCCCTCCACTACGGCACGGCCATTTTTGAGGGCATCCGGGGCAACTGGAATAGCCGCCAGGAGCAGATTTTCATCTTCCGCCTGAGGGAGCACTATGAGCGGCTGACCGACGGCTGCAAGCTGCTCAAGATAAGCCTGCCCCATTCGGTCGACGAGCTGTGCCGGATTACGATTGACGTGGTGGAGAAGTGCGGTTTTAAAGAGGACATCTATATCCGGCCCCTAGCCTACAAAAGCTCCGAGGCGCTGGGCGTCCGCCTGCACGACCTAGAGGACGACTTTACGGTCTTTGCCATCCCTTGGGGTCGCTATCTGGATATGGACAGCGCCCGCTGTTCCGTTTCTTCCTGGCGGCGGCCGGACGACAACGTAATCCCACCCCAGGCCAAGATGGCCGGCATCTACATAAACAGCGCCCTGACCAAGACAGAGGCCATGCAGAACGGCTACGACGAGGGCATAATGCTTTCGCCGGACGGCCATGTCTCCGAAGGCAGGGGCGAGAACATCTTCCTGGTGGAAGACGGGCGGCTGATTACCCCGGCCATCTACAACAACATCCTGATGGGTATTACCCGGGATACCGTCATCACCCTGGCTAAGAACGAGCTTGACCTGGAAACGGTGGAGCGGTCAATCGTCCGCAGTGAGCTATACACCGCCGACGAGTGCTTCTTAACCGGCACCGCCGCCCACATAACGCCGGTGTCCGAGATAGACAACCGCAAGATAGGGGACAGCGGTATCGGCCCGGCCACAGCCAAACTTCAGAAGCTTTATTTTGATGTCATCAAGGGTAACAACGCCAGGTACCTGGACTGGTGCACCCCGGTCTATAAAAAGTAGCTTCTTCTTGGAGGCGCTTATATGAGCGAAGCCCTGGCCCTTGTTGTCGCCTACCTGCTGGGCTCCATACCAACGGCCTACCTCATCACCCGCCGCATCACCGGCAAGGATATCCGCCGCCTGGGCGGCGGTAATATCGGCGGCCTCAACACCTTCCGTGAGGTAGGCCGCGGCGCCGGTCTCCTGGTGGGCCTGGCCGATGCCGCCAAGGGAGCGGCGGCGGTAGCCATCGCCTGGGGACTCCTTGGCTTAGAGCCAGCCTGGGTAATGGCGGCCGGGCTTATGGCCGTGGCCGGCCATAACTGGATGGTGTGGCTCAGGTTCTCCGGCGGCAAGGGCCTGGGGACGGCCTTCGGCGCCCTGCTGGTGATAATGCCCGCCTACGGGTTGTGGGGAGAGCTGGCCATCTTCGCCACCATAGTCATCATCCCCCTGGCCATCACCCGCAATGTGGCCCTTGCGGCGGGGCTGGGCCTCTTCGCCCTGCCCATTCTCGTCTGGTTTGGCGTTAAATCAGGCCTGGCTACCCTGATGGCGGTGGCCCTGCTGTTGATAATCGGCCTCAAGTTCCTGCCCACACTACTTTCCTCGGTAAAGGAACAAGGAATGGGGGCTTTCGGTGTTGACAGAAGCGGCATCAGCGGAAAGAAGAAGGCAGATGTTTAGCGCCGTCGGGCATCCAGCGTCTTAACCAGCCAGATAACCTGACTGCTTTCCTCAAGGAAGGCGGTGTACTTATAGGCCTCCTCAAGAAGCTGGCCGGCGGCAAAACTGCCGTGGCTGCAGATCATCACTATGTGGTGGTCTTTCAGGCCGGCGGAGATGACATCCTCCAGGCCACCGGGACTGGTGTCCATATCCCCACCCAGTACGGGCACCCGGCCCACCTCGGCCCGTATATCAGCGCCGTTGGGCACTATCTCCGTCTCGCTCATGGACAGGGCGATGGCGTGCGGCGGGTGGGCATGAACCACAGCCAGGGCCGTCGTCTGTTGGTAAATGGCACGGTGAGCCGGCAGCTCTACCGAGGCCAGCGGCGTGTTGCGGTCGTTCTTGTTAAGTCCAGTTTCAATGAGGTCCTGCTCTTTGAGGTTGCCCAGCTGGCTGCCGCGGCGGGTGATTATGATACGGTCGCCGAGGCGGATGCTCATATTGCCGGTGTGGGAGGAAACAAGGCCGCGGCGAAAAAGGTCGCTGCCTACTGTTTGAAACTGGGCTAGTATCAAGGCCGCCTCCGGTACTGGCTAAGCCAATTGTATATACCTTTGGCGGTAAAATGCAAACCCTAGGTCAGCTGCCGGATGACGGCCACCACCCGGCCCTGTATCGCCACGTTTTCCGGTTTCGTGTAAAGGGGTTTCATCCGGCTGTTGGCCGGCTGCAGGCGGACGCGGCCCGGCTCGGAGTAGAACCTCTTCAGGGTGGCCTCTTTCTCGTCCTTGAGCCATACGGCGGCCATCTGGCCGTTGTCCACGGCATCGGCCGGCTGTAGCAGCACGATGTCACCGTCGTTTATCAGGGCGTCTATCATGGAGGTTCCCTTCACCCTGAGGGCGTAGATGTCCGTCTGCCCCCGGGTGACATCGGCGCCGACCTCAATGGTCTCGGCATCGGTGGCCGTCTCCCAGGTAGCCGCCTCCGGCACCGGTATGGGCTGCCCGGCGGCAATCAGGCCTACCAGGGGCACCCGCCCCGGCGCCGGGGAACGGGAGAGAAGCTCAATACCGCGCGATACATCCCGCTGACGGCGGATGTAGCCCAGCTTTTCCAGGATATTCAGGTTGTAGCTGGCTACCGAGGTAGAGCTCAAGTTGCAGCCGGCGACGATATCCCGGATAGTGGGCGGGTAGCCTTTTTTGGCCAGAAAACGACCGATGAAGTCCACCGCCTGCCGCTGCTTCCGTGAAAGCGCTTTCGCCTTGTCCTGCTTCATATTGAACATATGTTCTGAATTCTAACGCAAAAAAGCCCCTTTGTCAATGGTTGTATTAACGAGGGCTTCCTTGCTTGGGGCTGGTGGGGCTATTTGGCCGGCTTCTGGAGCCTGGCCTGGTTCAGCTTCTTTACAAGCCGCGCCTTGCGCCGGGCGGCGCTGTTGGCCACTATTATCCCCTTGCCGGCTGCCTTATCCAGGGAGCTGGTAGCGGTAACCACCGCCTCCTCGGCCTCTTTAAGCTCGCCAGAGAAGATGAGCTTCTCCGCCTTTATAATGTTGGACTTGAGCAGACTGCGGACGGACTTGTTCCTCAGGCTCTTCCTGGCATTCACTCGTACCTGTCTTGTTGCCGATTGAGTATTGGGCAAGTATCTACCTCCTGATGTACCACTTTATTGCTATGCCTTCCGGCTGGGCTTGACCGTAGACTCGTCACCGACGCGGGTAACGTTGATGACACCACGGACGCCATCTATTTTTAACATAAGACGGCTCAATTGGGCAAGTCCTTTGGACTCCAGGATGAAGCGAAGGGTCGTGGTGCCGTCTTCGTGCTCGGTGACAGCCATGTGGGTTATGTTCACTTTCTCTTCGGCGACGATGGCGGTGAGATCCCGCGCCAGCCCCACCCTGTCCCAGGCCTCAACCTGAACGGCCACCGGGTAGAGGGAATCAGGATGCCCCCACTGTACCTTTATGAGGCGCTCCTTTTCCTCCTCGTTGACGACATTGTAGCAGTCCCGGCGGTGCACGGTTACGCCGCGCGAGCGAGTAACATAGCCGACGATATCATCACCGGGCACGGGGCGGCAGCAGCCGGCGTTACTGGTCAGTAGGTCGCCGACGCCGGTCACCCGGACGGCCGTGGCCGGTGGCTTGATTGAGGTTGGGGCAGTCCCCTCCGGTACCAGCCGCGGCCGCTCCTCGGCATCGGCCAGCTTTAAGGCAATCTGGTGGCCGGAAACACCACCGTAACCGACGGCGGCGAGAAAGTCGTCCAGGGTTTTATAGTCGAACTGCTTGGCCAGCGCCTCCCGGCCGCTCAGCTTCACCCCCAGCTGCCGCATCTGCTTCTCCAGCATCTCACGGCCGCGCTCTATGTTATCCGCCCGCTCCCCCTTCTTAAACCACTGCCTCATCTTCTCCCGGGCGTGGGATGTTTTCACGTAGCCCAGGTGGGGGTTCAGCCAGTCACGGCTGGGGCCCTTGGACTTCTTGGTGGATATGATACTGACCACGTCGCCGTTATTCAGCTGGTAGTTGAGCGGCACCATCTTGCCGTTCACCTTGGCGCCGACGCAGCTATGGCCCAGCTCGGTATGGATGCGGTAGGCGAGATCTATAGGCGTCGCCCCTTTGGGCAGATCTTTAATCTCCCCTTTCGGGGTGAAGACGAAGACCTGGTCGATGAAGATATCCGTCTTTACCGATTCCAAAAACTCCTCGGCGCCGGAAAGCTCGCGGTGCCAGTCGATCAACTGGCGCAACCAGCCTATCCTCTCCTCAAAGCGGATGTCCTCCTTCTCCCCCTCCTTGTAGCGCCAGTGGGCGGCGATGCCGTACTCGGCCACATGGTGCATCTCACGCGTCCTTATCTGAAACTCCAGGGGGGTTATCCCCAGGTCCCTGACGGCGGTATGCAGCGACTGGTAGCCGTTCTGCCTGGGATTGGCGATGAAGTCGTCAAAGGCGCCGGGGATGGGGCGCCACAGGCTGTGGATAATACCCACGGCGTTGTAGCAATCGGGCACTGTGGCCACCAGCACCCTGATGGCCAGCAGGTCGTGTATATCATCGAACTCCTTGCCCTGGGCGGCGTAGCGCTTGATCTTGTGGTGAATGCTGTAGAAGTGCTTCGGCCGGCCGGAGATATCGGCCTTAAGGCCCACCTGTTCGAACTCTTTCTTTAATACGGCGATTACCCGGGTTATCATCTGCTCCCGCTGCACCCTGCGGTCGGCTACCAGCTTCACCACCTGGCGGTACTTCTGCGGCTCCAGGTGCTGAAAGGCCAGGTCCTCAAGCTGCCACTTGAGCTCCCAGATGCCCAGGCGGTGGGCTAGCGGGGCGTAAATCTCCATCGTCTCGGTGGCTATCTTACGTCTCTTTTCCCGGGAAAGAGCGTCCAGGGTGCGCATGTTGTGCAGCCTATCGGCCAGTTTAATGAACACCACGCGCAGGTCCTCGGCCATCGCCACCAGCATCTTTCTGAGGTTCTCCGCCTGCTGCCGGATAGAGGCGCCGCCGCCTCTCCTGGCCTCACCGGGGACGGCCAGCGATAGACGGCCCAGCTTGGTGACCCCGTCAACCAGTTTGGCAATCTCCTGGCCAAATTTTTCCTCCACCACAGCCAGGGGCACGTCGCTATCCTCGAGGACGTCGTGCAGCAGGGCAGCGGCCAGCGAACTGGCGTCAAGTTGAAGCTCAGCCAGGGAATAGGCCACATGGAGTGGGTGCTCTACGAAGGGCTCGCCGGATTTTCTAAGCTGCCCCTCGTGGGCTTTTAGGGCAAAGTGGTAGGCATCCTCTATTACCTTCAATTTCTCCGCGGGAAGATACTGCCCCGCCTTCTCCAACAACTCCGAGAAATCCATCGCCCTCGCCGCGCCCTGGTTACACCTCAAGTATAGCTGAATCGAGTTTAAGGGGCAAAGAGTCGGGCCGTCTTTACAACGCAAAGGCCTATCCTGTATTCTAAGCTAAACCCGGCGGAGAGACGAATGTACAAGGCACCACGAGGCACGGCCGATATTCTGCCCGAAGAGCAGCCGCACTGGCGCCTGATTGAGCAGAAGGCGGCGGAGACCTGCCAGCTCTACGGCTACGAGCGCATAGACACCCCCGTTTTTGAGGATACCGGCCTGTTCGCCCGTTCAATCGGCGAGGAGACGGACATCGTGGCTAAGGAGATGTACACCTTCGAAGACCGCGGCGGTAACCAGGTCACACTCCGGCCGGAGGGCACGGCGCCGGTGTGCCGCGCCTACCTGGAGCATGGCCTGGCTAGCCGCACCAAGCCGGTTAAGCTCTACTACCTGTCGCCCATCTTCCGTTATGAGAGGCCGCAGTCCGGCCGCTACCGGCAGCACCATCAGTTCGGCTACGAGGCCATCGGCGACGGCGACGCCGCCCTGGACGCCGAGGTCATCGACATGGCCTGGCGGTTCTTCGCCTCTTTCAAGCTCACCGGCCTCTCCCTCCAGCTTAACAGCATCGGCTGCCGCCAGGACCGCCCGGGCTATATCAAGGCCCTAAAAGCCTACTATGCCGACCACCTAGCCCGGCTCTGCCCGGACTGTAACAAACGCTACCAGAGAAACCCGCTGCGCCTGCTTGACTGCAAGAAGCCGATTTGCACCAGGATTGCGGCGGCGGCGCCCCAAAACACGGACTACCTCTGCCCCGAATGCGGGGAGCACTTCAGCCGGCTCACCGGTTACCTTACGCAGTTAAAGCTGCCCTTCGTCCTCAACCACCGCCTCGTCCGCGGCCTGGACTACTACACAAGGACGGTCTTTGAGATACAGCCCGAGGGCGAGGAGGCCGCCCAGAGCACCCTGGGCGGCGGCGGCCGCTACGATCACCTCATCGAGCAGCTGGGCGGCCAGCCGACACCGGCGGTGGGCTTCGCTACCGGCCTGGAGAGGATCGTGCTCAATATAAACAAACAGGGCATCGCCGTGCCACCGCCGTTCCGGCCGGCTGTTTTTATAGCCGGTGTCGGCGGGGAGGCCGTCGCGGAGGCCATTAAGCTGGCCGCCAACCTGAGAGGGAACGGCACCGGCGTTATCCATGGTAGCGGCGGCAGGAGCCTGAAGGCCCAGTTGCGCCAGGCGAACAGCCTGGGGGCCAGGCATGCCGTTATCATCGGGGAGCATGAAGTGGCCAGCGGCACGGTAATCCTGCGTAATATGGCCACCTCAGAGCAGGAAACGGTGGCCCTTAAAGACCTTGCGGCAAGGCTTGGGTAGGCGACTGGACTATCTGTACCCCAAAGCTGTTTTGTGATATAATAAAGCCTGAATGGGATATCGGAAGAGACGACAGGCTGACTCACCTGGGCACACTCTCGGCCCGGCACCGGCAGGCAGCTTCGCATTCCCCACAACAACTTCCCTTTTCATTCGTTTGCTTCACTATTCTTCTCATTCTGATACAATAACGGGTTAAATATGGCCAAAAAGAAGACTGAAGAGAAATTGCCGGAAAACGGCTACACCGCCGAGGACATCCAGGTTCTGGGTGGCCGCGAAGCGGTGCGCCTGCGCCCCGGTATGTATATCGGCTCCACCGACCAGCGCGGCCTGCACCACCTCGTCTATGAGATCGTCTACAACAGCGTCGACGAGGCCATGGCCGGTTGCTGCGACAAGATAACGATAACCCTCCGGGAAGACCAGGGGATAACCGTCAGCGATAACGGACGCGGTATCCCAGTGGATATTCACCCGGTGACCAATATCTCCGCCCTGGAAACGGTGATGACCACCCTCCACGCCGGAGCCAAGTTCGGCGGCAAGATATACCAAGTCTCCGGCGGCCTGCACGGCGTCGGCGCCTCGGTGGTCAACGCCCTGGCCTGCACCCTGGCCGTAAGCGTGCGGCGAGAAGGCAAGCTCTACAAGCAGGAGTACGAGCGGGGCATCCCCCTGGGAGAGGTAAAAGAGGTGGGCCCGGCCAAGGGTACCGGCACCAGCATCACCTTCCTGGCCGACGAGGAGATATTCCCCAAGATAAGCTACGATTTCAATACCCTGAGCGAGCGCCTGCGGGAGGTGGCCTATCTCAACAAGGGGCTGACCATAGTCTTTCGCGACGAGCCGAACGATTGGGAGAAGACCTTCTACTTCGAGGGCGGCATTACCGGCTTCGTCCGCCACTTAAACCGTAACCGTGCCGTCCGCCACCGCCCGCCCATCTACATCTCCCGGAAGGTGAACAGCACCATCGTAGAGGCGGCCCTCCAGTACAACGACGGCTTCGCAGACTCCACCTTCAGCTTCGCCAACTGTGTCAACACCACTGAAGGAGGCACCCACTTGACCGGCTTCCGCTCGGCGTTGACCAGGGTGCTCAACGACTACGCCCACAAGAACAAGCTGCTTAAGGAAAGCGACCCCAATCTGGTGGGCGAGGACGTCCGCGAGGGGCTGACGGCCATCGTCAGCGTCAAGTTGTCCGAGCCCCAGTTTGAGGGGCAGACCAAGTCAAAGCTGGGCAACATAGAGGTGAAGAGCCTGACGGAGAGTATCGTGGCCGAGGGGCTGGCCCTCTACCTCGAGGAGCACCCCGACGATGCCCGCCGCATTCTGGACAAGGCCATCACCGCCGCCAGGGGCCGGGAGGCGGCCCGGAAGGCGCGCGACCTCATCATAAAGAAGAACAGCCTTGACGCCGGCACCCTGCCGGGCAAGCTGGCCGAATGCTCCTCCAAGGAGCCCGAACACTGTGAGGTTTACCTGGTGGAGGGAGACTCGGCCGGCGGCTCTGCCAAACAGGGGCGCAACCGCCGCTTTCAGGCTATACTGCCCTTAAGGGGCAAGATACTCAACGTGGAGAAAGCCTCCCCGGAAAAAATCCTCTCCCATGAAGAAATCCGGGCTATTATTACCGCCCTGGGCACCGGCATAGACGACGAGTTCAACCTGGCCCGGCTGCGTTACCACCGGGTTATCCTGATGACGGACGCAGACGTGGACGGCTCTCACATCCGCACCCTGCTGCTCACCTTCTTCTTCCGCCACATGCCGGAGCTTATCGCCGGTAGCCACCTTTACATCGCCCAGCCGCCGCTCTACCGCATAAAGAGCGCCAAGGTGGAGCACTGGGTCTACAACGAGCGGGAGAAGGAAGAGGTGCTGGAGGAGATGAAGGGCAGCAAGAACATCAGCGTGCAGCGCTACAAGGGCCTGGGTGAGATGAGCGCCGAGCAGCTCTGGCAGACGACGATGAACCCGGCCAGCCGCACCCTTCTATCCGTAAATGTAGAGGATACCGCCAAGGCGGACGGCATCTTCAACCTACTTATGGGTGGTGAAGTGCCGCCGCGCAAGGCCTTCATCCAGGCCCACGGCCGCAGCGTCAAGAACCTGGATATCTAGGCGGCTATCGCTTCTCCCGGTAAAGCCCCTGCTCTGCTATATACCCCGCCACCGCCTCCGGCACCAGGTGCTCTATGGAAAGCCCCCGGGACACCCGCTGCCTTATTACCGAGGCGCTTATGTCAATCTCCGGCTTGTCCAGCATTATCAGCCGCTTTGAAAGGCCGGGGACGGCCGCCTCCAGGGCGGCCGGGTCGGGCACGGGGCTGCCGGCGCGGGGGACGGCCACCAGGCGGCAGAGGCTTATCAGGCGGCCCGGCTCCTTCCAGCGGGGCAGGTCCTCCAGATTGTCCCATCCTAGGATGAAATACAGCTCGCCAGCGGCGCCGATCTGGCCTTTCAACTGGGCGATAGTATCCACCGTATAAGTAGGACCAGCCCGTTCAATCTCCATCTGGGAAAGTCTTAAGTAGGGCCGGCCGTTGATGGCCAGGCGCACCATATTAACCCGGTGCCGGGCCGGTGATATATGCTTGTCCACCTTGAGCCAGGGCCGGCCGGCGGGTATGAAAAGAACCTCGTCCAGTTTCAGCCGCTGCCTGGCCTCTTCGGCCATGGCCATATGACCTATGTGAACCGGGTCGAAGGTGCCGCCCAGAATGCCTGTTTTCATATCGGTCACCACTTCCATTCCAGCTTGCCGAGGCGAACCCTGTCACCCACCGTGACCCCGGCCCGCTTGAGCGCCACTGTCAGCCCCAGCCGGTTGAATTGTCCCTGTAACTGGCGCCGTACCTCGGCGTCTCTGGTATCCGACCCGGTGACAAGGCGCTCCAGATCCGGCGCCGCCGCCACCCAGACATCCCCCTCCCGGCTGACGCTGATGGCCGCCTCCCTGGGACGGGGGCGGAAGACCTTGCCCGCCGGGGCCTCGGCCGCTTTCTCCCGCCCGGTAGCATTTTCCAGCAGCTTAAGAGCGGCGGCCTTAAGTTCATCCAGGCCCTTACCGCTGGCCGCCGATATAAATAGCGGCTTTATGCCGACCGCGCCGAAGGCTTCAATGATAGACTCCAGTTTTTCCCCTACCTGCGGCAGGTCTATCTTGTTGACCGCCACCAACTGTGGTTTCTGCGCCAGCGCCGGATTAAAAAGGCGCAGCTCTTCATTCACCTGCTGCATATCTTCCACCGGAGAGGCCGAGCTGCCGTCCACCAGGTGGATGAGTACCCTGGTACGCACCACGTGGCGTAGAAAATCGTGTCCCAATCCCCGTCCCAGGTGAGCCCCCTGTATCAGCCCGGGGACCTCGGCCAGCAGGAAGCTCTTCCGGCTGACCTCGGCCATCCCCAGTACCGGCGCCAGGGTAGTGAAGGGGTAACTGGCTATCCTCGGTTTGGCCGCCGATGCCGCCGCCAGCAGTGATGACTTACCTACATTGGGGTAGCCGATAACGCCGACATCGGCGATAAGCCTGAGCTCCAGTATGACTCTTTTCTCCTCGCCGGCCTCACCCCTCTGGGCTATGCGTGGCGCCTGGTTGGTAGACGAGGTGAAGTGAGTATTTCCCCAGCCGCCACGGCCGCCTTGAGCAGCAACAACCTCGTGTCTGGTTTCCTTCAGGTCGGCCACGAGGGATTCGCCCGATATTAGCCCCATATCCGTAACTACCGTACCTGGGGGTACGGTCAACACCAGCTTCTGGCCGCTACGGCCATGCTTTTTCTGCCCACCACCGCTCCTGCCGTCCTCTGCCTGGTAGACCTTTTTCTCCTGGAAATAGAGGAGGTTGGATACGGAAGCATCCGCCTGAAGCACGACATTCCCGCCCCGGCCGCCTTCGCCGCCATCAGGGCCACCCAAGGGGACAAACTTCTCCCGCCGGAAGCTCACGATGCCGCGGCCACCGTCCCCTGCCTTTATTACAATCTCTACCCTGTCAAACATATAAAGTATCCTGTAAGCAATATAAATATAGTAAAGATAAGTTATCTTTTCTTATATAGTGTATGTATATAACAGTATTAATATACCCGTAAAGGTGTGTTGCGAGCAAAAAGGCAGTCGTTCTGTCAAAAGTGCCTGCGGTTACTCTGGCACAAGGGTGTGTTGTTGGCGGGCAAGGGCAGTTATCGTAAACATTGCCCGTTTCCTGAGGCCAGGCCTGGGGGTTATCATAAAAAGGTGTCGTAAAAAGGGTGGTTATTTCGGGCTGGCAGCACGCGAGCTGGAGTTGAGGCCCTTTTTTATCTCAGTTATTTTACGGCGCAAGTGGGCTGAGTTTTCGATATCCCGAGAGATCTTTTCATAAGCGTGGCTGACAGTGGCCGGGCTGCGGCCGCCCATCTCACGGCCTATATCAGACAACGAGCAGGAGTTGCGCTGCTTCACCAGGTACATAGCCACCTGCCGGGCGAGGGCCGTTTCTTTATCGCGGCGGCGGCCGATTATATCGGCAGCGGTAATTTTAAAGCTGTCGCCGACAGCGTCAACCACCTGACCCATCGGCGTGGGTTCGTTCTGGCCGGCGGGCCCGCCAATATCGGCCAGGGCGCGGTGGGCGAGGGCGGCGGTTATGGGGGCCTGGAGTATGCGGGCGTAGGCCACTACCCGGTTCAGGCTGCCCTCAAGCTCCCGGATGCTCCTCTTGGCCTTGCGGGCGATAATCCCCAGCACGGCCGCCGGTATATCGGCTTTTGCTTCCTCGGCCCTGGCCTTGAGGATGGCCAGCCTCGTCTTTAGCTCTGGAGGTTGTATCGCAACGGACAGCCCCCATACAAACCGGGAGCGCAGCCTGTCCTCTAGGAGGGGCAGCCCCTTTGGCGGGCAGTCACCGCTGAGGACTATCTGGCTGTTGCGCTGGTGGAGCTCGTTGAAGGTGTGGAAGAAGCACTCCTCCGTCTGCCGCTTGCCGCCGATGAACTGAATGTCGTCGACCAGCAGCAGGTCCAGGCTGCGGTACCTGGTGCGGAACTCCTCCGTCTGCTTTTCCCGCACCGACCGGATAAAGTCGTTGGTGAACTGCTCGCCGCTGACATAGAGCACCTTGAGGCCGTTGGCTTGGGCCAGGCGGCCGGTGGCCATCAGGAGGTGTGTCTTGCCTAGGCCAACGCCGCCGTGGATGAAGAGGGGGTTGTAGCCGCCGCCGGAACCCTTGGTGGAACTCAGGGTGGCGGCGTGGGCCATGCGGTTAGAGCCGCCGACGATGAAAGAATCAAAAGTATACCTGGGGTTGAAGGCGGAGCGGCCCTGGCGTGGCGGCTGGTTTTTCGCGGCGGGTGAAGCCGGTTGCCGGGCGGATACCACCTCGAAAACAACCTCCAAGCTGGCGCCGGTAACGTTGATGAGGGTTTTTTCAATCAGTGAGCGCTGGTTCGTGTCCAGGTATTCGGCAACGAAGGCGTTGGGGGTGCTTATGGTGATACGGTTTTCGCGGCGGGTGAGGCCTGTAGTTTTGGCCAGCCAGGTGTTGAAATTGGGTTTGTTAACCTGGAGTTCAAGCTCTCCTAAGGCAACTTCCCAGATCTCCCGCGCCGACCTCATAAAGGCGTAATTCTCTTCATCACAGACCAGCCAAGAGTAGCAGCAGGCCGGCGGCGGGGGCAAGGTTTTTGGTGCTGGTTGGTAAGGTAAAGGTAGCCCTAGTTTCTCTTGCGTACTCTTCCCTGCTGGCTTTTTTGCAGTTGTTAGAAGATTTGGAGAATGATAGAATCAAGCCGTGGAGGGCCGAGGTGAGAATCGTTTTTATGGGTGCCCCCGAGTTTGCCGTACCGCCCTTGGAGGAGCTAGTGCTCGACGGGCACCAGGTCACCGCCGTCTATACCCGGCCGGACCGACCCGCCGGCCGCGGGTTAAAGCCATCACCCCCACCGGCCAAGAGGGCGGCCGTGAGGCTGGGCCTGCCCGTGTTGCAGCCGGCCAGTCTGAAAACGGCCGCCGCCAACGAGCTGGCTGATTTGAAGCCTGAGGCCATCGTGGTGGCCGCCTACGGGCAGATTCTACCGCCGTCCGTCCTGGAAATACCCGCATTCGGCGCACTTAACGTCCACCCTTCCCTGCTGCCGCGGCACCGGGGGGCAGCGCCGGTGGCGGGGGCCATACTGGCCGGAGATGAGTTTAGTGGCGTCAGTATTATGCTTCTGGATGCCGGCCTGGACACCGGGCCGGTGCTTACCCGGGCCCAGATACCCATCGACCCCAGGGATACAACCGGGTCGCTTGAGGGCAAGCTTTCGCTGCTGGGGGCCCGCCTGCTGGCGGAGGTGCTGGCCAGCTGGCCGGGGGGCCTGAACCCCAGGCCGCAGGACGAGGCCGGGGCCACTTATTCAGGCACCATCGCCAAAGAGACGGGCAGGATTGACTGGCGGCAACCGGCGGTAACCATCTGGCGGCAGGTACGGGCCTATCAACCCTGGCCCGGCGCTTATACCTCCTGGCAGGGGAAGCGACTGAAGATAATAGAAGCGGTGCCGTTGCAAGAAGCGGTTACGGCCAAGCCCGGCCAGGTGGTGGACCTGCCGCCGTCTGGGGAGGCCGCCTTTGCCGTGGCTACCGGCGCGGGCCTGCTGGGTGTCGTCAGGCTGCAGCTTGAGGGCAAGAGACCGATGACGGCGGCTGAGTTCCACCGCGGCCAGCGGCAGCTGGTCGGTACTGTCCTGGCTTCTGCTTGACCCCGCATTTTGCTATAATAAACGGCAGCAAAGTATAGGTGGTGCTGCCCTGTATTTTTATCTGCTTTTTATCATACCCCCGCTGCTGTTTATGATCTACGCCCGGTGGCGGGTGATATCGGCCTATAAAAAATACTCGCGGGTGGCCAACATGGCCGGCGTAAGCGGCACCGAGGCGGCCCGCACCCTGCTGCGGCACAACGGCCCGGGCGGCGTGGGCAGCGCTAGGATATCCGTTTATGGAGGTTTGATTGTCCCTGCCAAAGGATCTGGAAAGCTTCTCCTCCCTCGTTGAGATAATCGCCTACTTAAGAGGCCCGGACGGCTGCCCCTGGGACAGGAAGCAGACCCATCGCTCGCTGCGGGAGGGGCTCCTTGAGGAGTGCTACGAGGTTCTGGAGGCCCTGGACGAGGCCGACAACGGCCGCCTCTGTGTGGAACTGGGCGACTTGTTGATGCAGATAGTCTTCCACGCCCGGGTTGCTGAAGAAGCCGGGGAGTTCGAGTTGGCTGATGTCATCCGCGGCATAAACGCCAAGCTCATCCGCCGCCACCCCCATGTCTTCGGCGACGCTGAGGCTGGCGATGCCGACCAGGTGCTGGCCAACTGGGAGGCCCTCAAGAAGAAGGAGCGGGCTGAAGATGCCTCTATGCTGGCTGGTGTGCCGCCGGATATGCCAGCCCTGGCCTACAGCCAGGAGGTACAGGCCCGGGTAGCCCGGGTGGGCTTTGACTGGGACGAAGACGAAGGAGTATTAGAGAAGCTGGCCGAGGAGGTGCGGGAGCTGGGGCAGGCGGAGGGCCGGGAGGAGATGGAAGCCGAGTACGGCGACATTCTCTTCACCCTGGCCAACATCGCCCGCCGCCAGGGCATAGGCTTGGAGGCCGCCCTGCGCCGGGGCAATCGCCGCTTTTTTGGCCGCTTCGCTGCCATGGAGGAAATCTGCCACAAGCGGGGGCTAAACTTCGAAAAGCTATCGTTTGACGAGCAGAACAGGCTGTGGGACGAAGCGAAGGGGAAGGTGGGGTAATATGGTCGGGGCGAGAGGATTCGAACCTCCGACCTCAGCGTCCCGAACGCTGCGCGCTAACCGAACTGCGCTACGCCCCGCCAGTTGATATTATAGACAGATTGGGTTATTAGGGCAAGATTGGAGAGGGGGAAACAGGGGGTGAGGCTGATTAATAGTCACATGGGAGTTTATGAAATACATTGTACTGATAATTGACGGCGCCGCCGGCTGGCCGCTAAAAGAGCACGGCGGTCAGACATCTCTGGAGCTGGCCCGGACGCCCCACCTGGACGACCTGGCTGCCGCAGGGGAGTTGGGGCTGGCCGCCACCGTGCCGGAAGGAATGGAAGCCTCCAGCGCCTGCGCCTGCATGTCGCTTTTAGGCTATGACCCTCAAGTTTACTACGGCGGACGGGCCGGTATTGAGGCCAGGAGCATGGGCATACCCGTCGGCGATGACGAAGCCGTCTTCCGGGCTAACCTGGTGGCGGTTAAGGATGGCCGCATGTGGAGCTATAGCTCAGGCCACATAAGCACCGGCGAGACCGCCGAACTGATAGGAGCGCTGAACAAAGAGTTGGGCAGTGATGCGGTGCGCTTCTATCCCGGCATTAGCTACCGCCATCTCTTAAAGCTAAAGGGCCACCCGGAGACACTTGAGGCCGTGTGCATGCCGCCGCACGATATACCGGATGAGCCCATCGCCGGGTACCTGCCCCAGGGCCGGGGGAGCGCCTTCCTCAGGGAACTGATGGCAGCCTCGGAAGCGGTGCTTAAGGAGCACCCGGTGAATATGGCCCGCCGCGCCCGCGGCGCTATACCGGCGACGATGCTATGGCTCTTCTGGGGCAGCGGCCTTATTCCCGATATGCCGGCCTTCAAGGATGTATATGGAGAGAGGGTGGCCCTGACCTCTGGCGTTGACCTGCTACGCGGCCTGGGTGGGATGATGGGTATGCACATACTTAACATTACCGGCGTAAGCGACGGCGCGGATAACGATTACTCCGCCCAGGTGGAGGGGGCGCTTAGAGCCCTGGACGACCATGACCTGGTGGTCATCCACGTTGAGGCCCCGGACGAGGCCGCCCATTCCGGTTCCGTGGCCGATAAGATATCTGCCATAGAGAGGGTGGACAGCGATATGGTAGCCAGGCTCCGCGCCTATGCCGGTGATAAGCTCAGGCTGCTGATTATGCCGGACCACCCCACGCCGGTAGAGACCCGTCGCCACATCGGCGAGCCGGTACCCTTTCTCCTCTGGGGGCCGGGCATTGCCGCCAACGGCGCCGCCGCCTTCAGCGAGGCCGAGGCCGGGAAGACTGGCCTTTTTCTGGAGAAGGGCTATAATATCATGGGCCGGCTGGTGGGGGTCGATTGAACGGGGTGGGCTTGTCGGAAAAAGGCATTGAAAGCGGGTCAGGGCAAAGGTATATCAGATGTCTATAATAGTGCAGAAATACGGTGGCTCTTCCGTGGCCGATGCCGCCCAGATAAAGCAGGTGGCTGGGCGCATCGCCGCTGCCAGGGACAAGGGGCACCGGGTGGTGGTTGTCGTCTCGGCCATGGGTGATACCACCGATGAACTGATTAAGCTGGCCTATCAGGTGGCCGAGCACCACGACGGCCGCGAGTTGGACGTGCTCCTCTCCACCGGTGAAACGGTCTCCTCAACGCTGCTGGCTATGGCCCTCAAGAACCTGGGCTACGCCGCCATCAGCCTAAGCGGCGCCCAGGCCGGCATCCGCACCGACACCGCATTCAGCGGCGCCCGCATCAAGGCGATTGACTCCAAAAGGCTGGTGACCGAGCTGGAAAAGGGTAACATCGTCATCGTGGCCGGCTTCCAGGGGATTACCGAGGAGATGGATATAACCACGCTGGGCCGCGGCGGCTCAGACACGACGGCGGTGGCCCTGGCGGCCAGCCTGGGTGCTGAAATGTGCAAGATATACACCGATGTTGCCGGCGTCTATACTGCCGACCCCCGTCTAGTGCCTGAGGCGCACCCCATCGCAGAGATTAGCTATGAGGAGATGCTGGAGCTTTCCACCTTCGGTGCCCGCGTCCTGCATAACCGGGCCGTTGAGCTGGGAGAGCTTTACGACATCCCCATCCTGGTGGCCGCAAGCGCCGGTGGCGGGCCGGGCACATTAATTCACGGAGGGGTATCTATGGAAGTACGCAACAAAGTGAGGGGCATCGCCCACGATGTTCATGTGGCCAAGGTTACGATTGTCGGCGTCCCCGACAGGCCGGGCATTGCCGCCGCCGTCTTCCAGCCCCTGGCCGAAGCCGGCGTCAGCGTGGACAACATCGTCCAGAACGCCAGTATTGATAATATTACCGACCTTACCTTCACCATAGCCAAGGGGGACCTGGCAAGGGCGATGGCGGTGGTAGAGCCTATCGCCGGGCAAATCGGCGCCAGGCAGTACCTGAGCGACACGAACGTGGGCAAGATAAGTATTATCGGCACCGGGATGCTGAACGCACCCGGCTATGCCGCCAAGATGTTCAGCGCCTTGAGCGATAAGGGGATTAACATCCAGCTCATTACCACCTCGGAGATAAGGATAACCTGCATCATTGATGAGGCCAAGGTAAAAGAGGCGGCTACGGTCCTGCACCGCGCCTTTGAGCTGGAGTCCGGGGAATAGGGGCCGGGGCTGGTTACTCGGCGGCGATGACCTCTTTAACTTCGGGGACTTCCTGCATGACTATTCTTTCAATCCCGTTCTTGAGTGTCATGATGGACATGGGACAGCCGGCACAGGCACCTGTCAGCCTCACCGTCACCACGCCGTCCTTTACGTCAACCAGTTCAACATCGCCGCCGTCGGCCTTAAGAGCCGGCCTTATTTTATCCAGTGCAGCCACCACTTTTTCCCGCATTGTTCACTCCTTCTTGGTTGCCTCTGCGAAGAGGCTAAAAACACTTAAAATTAGCATAGTGGAAGTATCTTGTCAATTTACACCAGCGGTCCGTTTTTAGACTTGTCTTGTCGTTTCTACTGGGGTAATATATTGGACTACTAAATCCGGTTAACGCACCGGGAGGGAACTTTAGTGCTTCACCAGGAAGAGGAACAGGTAAGGCAAAGGCGGCACAACTCCAAGCAGGCCATCGCCCTGGCCATGGAGGGACGCTGGCGTGAGGCGGCGGCCGTCAACAGGGGCATAATTGAGGAGTTCCCCAAAGATGTCGATGCCTATAACCGTCTCGGGCGGGCCCATATGGAACTGGGGGAGTACACCCAGGCTAAAGAGTTCTACCGGCGCGCCAAGAAGCTTGACCCTTATAACGCCATCGCTGAGAAGAACCTGCGCCGCCTTTCCCACTTGAAGGAAACGGCCGCCACCAAGGGCCCGCCCCGGGAGCACAGCCAGCGGGTGGAGCCGCGCGTTTTTATTGAGGAGACGGGCAAGGCGGGGGTGGTTAATCTGCACCGGCTGGCGCCGAAAGAGGTGCTGGCCGAGGTGGTGGCCGGAGCCAGCGTCAACCTGCGTATTAGCGATAGCTCACTGATAGTTGAGGGCGTCACCTCGCCTGAGTATCTGGGCCGGGTGGAACCGCGCTACAGCCAGCGGCTGATCAAGTTGATGAACGGCGGCAACCGCTATGCGGCCACGGTCATCAGCTCCTCGGAGAGCCACCTGACGATAATAATCCGTGAGGTGTACCAGCACCCTTCCCAGGCGGATCAGCTCTCCTTCCCGGCCAAGGGCTTTTCCAAGTTGAAGCCCTATTTCAGCCCGGCGCAGCGCCAAGTCTACGATGAAAGCGTTGGCGGGGAGCCTGAATTACACGTAGAGGCCGGGGAAGAGGGCGAGGAGGAAGGACACTCCGCGGAGACACTGGAAGCCGCTGAGCCCAACCAAGACGATGACGATGAAGAGGAACTGGAGGTTTAATCGATATGGTGCTAGGTAATACCCGTCCGATAGCTATTGAAGACGAGATGAAAAGCTCATATCTTGACTACGCTATGAGCGTCATCGTCTCCCGGGCCCTGCCCGACGTGCGTGACGGCTTGAAGCCGGTACACCGCCGTATTCTCTATGCCATGCACGGCCTGGGGCTGGCCCACAACAGCCCCCACAAGAAGAGCGCCCGCATCGTCGGTGAGGTGCTGGGAAAGTACCACCCTCACGGGGACACCTCCGTCTACGACGCTATGGTGCGCATGGCCCAGGATTTCGCCGCCCGCGCTCCGCTCGTAGACGGTCAGGGCAACTTCGGCAGCGTAGATGCCGACCCGCCGGCGGCTATGCGCTACACGGAGGCGCGGCTGACCGAGCTAGCCGAGCAGATGCTGGCGGATATAGACAAAGACACGGTAGACTTTATGCCTAACTTCGACGCCAGCCTCAAGGAACCCACCGTGTTGCCGGCCCGTATACCCAATTTATTGATAAACGGCAGCTCCGGCATCGCCGTGGGTATGGCCACCAACATCCCGCCGCACAACCCGGGTGAGGTGTGCGACGCCATCGCCTATCTCATCGATAATCCCCAGGCCACCATTGAAGACCTGACCAAAATCATCAGGGGGCCGGATTTCCCCACCGGTGGCCTCATTATGGGGCGGGAGGGCATCCAGAGCGCCTATGCCACAGGCCACGGCAAGATTGTGGTCCGGGCGCGGGCCTATACCGCCGACGCCCAGGAAGCTGGCCGCCGCCAGATAGTGGTTACCGAGCTACCATACCAGACGAACAAGGCGGCCCTGGTGGGCCGTATCGCCCTGCTGGTCAAAGAGAAAAAAATTACCGGCATAGCCGAGCTGCGCGATGAGTCCGACCGCCAGGGTATGCGCATCGTCATTGAGTTGAAGAGGGAGGCCCTGCAACAGCAGGTGCTGAACGGGCTGTACAAACATACGGCCATGCAGTCGGCCTTCTTCGTCAACATGCTGGCCCTGGTTGACGGCCAGCCCCGGGTGATAAGCCTCAAGGAAGCGTTAAAGCACTACATAGACTTCCGGCGCCGGGTAATCACGCGGCGCTCCCGGTTTGACCTTAAAGTGGCCAAAAACCGGGCCCACATCCTGGAGGGCCTGAAAATCGCCCTGGACAACATAGACCGGGTTATAGCCATCATTCGTAAGTCCAGGAACGCCGAGGAGGCCCGGGGCAACCTCAGCGAGGAATTCGGTCTTTCCAAGGCGCAGGCGCAGGCCATCCTGGATATGCAGCTGAGGCGGCTGGCCTCCCTGGAGCGCAACAAGCTGCTCAGCGAATATGCCGAGGTGCTGCGCACCATTGCCTATCTGGAAGGCCTGCTGGCCAGCTCCAGGCGGGTTATGGAGCTTATCAAAGAGGAAACGGCGGAGACGAGGGCCAAATACGATAATCCCCGGCGCACCGAGATTATCGAGCAGGGGATTATCGAGTTCAGTGATGAGGACCTCATACCGCACCAGCGGATGGTGGTTACCCTGAGCAATCGCGGCTTCGTCAAGAGGGTAGCCTCGAAGGCTTACCGGGTGCAGCATCGTGGTGGCCGGGGCGTCATCGGCATGGTGACCCGTGAGCAGGACGCGGTGCGGCTGCTGACAGTGGCCGATACCCACGATACGCTGCTCTTTTTCACCAGCCGGGGCAAGATATTCAGCATCAAATGCTATGAAATCCCCTCGGACAGCTCCCGCGTGGCCAAAGGCCTGGCGGTGGTCAACATCTTCCCGGTGGCCGAGGAAGAGAAGGTCACCGCCATCATCGCTTTGAGCCAGTTCAAGGCGGATCATTACTTGCTGATGGCCACCAGCGGCGGCGAGGTCAAGAAGACGGCCCTGGACAAGTTCGCCCAGGTGCGGGCCAATGGCCTCATCGCCATGGACCTGCCCGCCGACGAGGAGCTCGTGGCCGCCCAGCTGGCCACCGACGAGGACGACCTCGTTTTTGTCACCCGCATGGGCCAATCCATCCGCTTCACCGTGTCCAGCCTGCGAGCTTCCTTGAGGGCATCGGGCGGTGTGCGCGCTATTCGCCTGGCCGCTGACGATAGGGTAGTCAGTATGTGTACGATCTGCCCTGACTGCTACGTGCTGACGGTAACGGCCTACGGCAGCGGCAAGCTGACGCCGGTAGACCAGTACCCCCGGCAGCACCGCGGCGGCAGCGGCGTGAGGACCTTCAAGGTGATGGAAAAGACGGGTGAGGTGACTGCCGCCAAGGTGGTGGCCGCCTCACAACAGCTTATGATCATCTCCGCCGCCGGCATCGTCACCCGCACCCCGGTAAGTGAGAAAGACCCCACCAAGGGCATTGCCATACAGGGCAGGAGCACCCAGGGCGTCAAACTGATGCGCCTGGACGAGGGCGACAGGGTGGTAGCTATCGCCTGTTTTGAGTAAGCCGGCTGAACTTATCCCGGCACTGCGGCTGGCTTTCCTCTAAGCCGCAGACATAGCATTCGTTGTTGCGGCAATCGGCTGTTTCCTGGCCGGCCAGGGCGCGCCGGTACTCCTTCTTGAGATAGGCGGCCGTCACCCCAGGGTCTATATGGGCCCAGGGCAGTATCTCATCCAGGGGTCGCTGCCGGTGGGCGTAGAAGCCGGGTTCAAGGCAGGCCTCGTCAAGGGCCTTGAGCCAGTTCTGGTAGTTGAAGCGTTCGCTCCAGGCGTCGAAGGTTGAACCCAGCTGCCAGGCGCGGTGGATGACCTTGCCCGTACGCCGGTCGCCGCGAGAAAGCACCGCCTCGATAAGGCTCATCTTGGGCTCCTGGAAGGAAAGCCGGACGCCGCGGCGCCCAACCCCTTGCCGTAGACGCTCGAACTTGGCCTGAAGTACCTCTTCATCGTCCTGGGCCACCCACTGGAAGGGGGTGTGCGGCTTGGGTATGAAAGTGGCCAGGCTGACGCGTAGTTGCGGCCGGCGTTGCGGCGCTTTCTTACCCAGGGCGCGCAGCCTGTTTATCGTCTCGGCGATGGCGTCAACGTCTTCCATCGTTTCGGTGGGCAGGCCCAGCATGAAGTAGAGCTTGAGAGTTGTCCGGCCACTCTCTATGGCCGCCGTGGCCATGGCCGTGAGCTCTTCATCGGAGGTGACCTTGTTGATAACCAGCTGCAGGCGGAGGCTGGCTGCCTCCGGGGCGAAGGTGAGGCCGCTGCGGCGCCGTGTCGGCAGCGAGTTTATAAGCCTGACCGATGACTGGCTGATACGCAGGCTGGGCAGCGACAGGGCCAGGTTGCCCTCGCGCAGGCGGCTGCCCAGGCGGGCTACCAGCCCTTCGATATCCGTGTAGTCGCTGGTGGAGAGAGATAGCAGCGATATCTCGTCATAGCCGCAGTTGGTCACCAGTTCGTCCACG
>DAOUZU010000099.1 GCA_030665535.1 Dehalococcoidia bacterium | reverse complement strand
CTGGGAATCCTGGCCCTGGGTATGGCCCTTCCCCTGGCCATACCCTTTACCGGCGTCGCCCTGGCAGAGACGGAGCGAACCAGTGACCTAGCCCCGGACATAAGGCTGGCCCTGGATATCAGGGCACCCGCCGGGGCGATGGTGGGGCAGTCCGTTGTCATGCAGGTGGTGGAGAAGCACACCGGCCGGGTGGTGGCCGGCGCCGGCGTCTGTGCCATTAATCTAAATAGCGTTACCGTCGCTACCGACAGCGCCGAGGCCTACACCGCCGTGCTGGAGAAGGGCGGCCAGTTCCTGGGGATGACCAATCGCAACGGCCAGTTGAGACACCGTTTCAGTGAGGTGGGTAAGTATGTCCTGGGGGCCGTAAAGCAGGGCTTTTTGGGCGTGTCCGTTGACCTTCTCCGGGCGGGCGGCTAAAATGACAGGCAGGCAAGGGAGGCTGAATGGAGCGGCTCTGGGCACCCTGGCGGATAAGGTATATAGAGAAGGCCAAAGAAGAGAAGAGTTGCTTCCTGTGTGACCTACCCGCCGAAAACAAAGACGCCGCCAACTACATCCTCTACCGGGGGCGGCTTAACTATGTCATCCTGAACAGCTACCCCTACAACGCCGGCCACCTGATGGTGGCCCCCTACCGCCACGTGGCCGGCCTGGATGAGATGACCGCCGCGGAGCGCAGTGACCATATTGAGGTAATCTCCCGCGCTATTAAGGTCTTGAAAGAGGTCTTCAAGCCAGAGGGCTTCAATACCGGCGTTAACATGGGCCGCATCGCCGGCGCCGGCGTGGACAAGCACATCCATAGCCATGTGGTACCCCGTTGGCAGGGGGATAGCAACTTCATGCCACTGCTGGCCGATACCAAGGTAATCAACGAGGCCCTGGAAGAGACCTACCAGAAGCTCAGCGGCAAGTTCTGATTCGGTTGAAAGCAAAAAAGGAGGCTGATTAATGGATTTTGACGTAATCAAGGATGCGCTGCCATTTCTAATCCCCATTCTGGTTATACAACTAGCCCTTCTTGTTTTCGCCCTGGTTGACCTGGTCAAGAGGAAGCGGGTCAAGGGTGGCAACAAGATTCTCTGGGGGGCCATCATCATTCTGATAGATATTATCGGCCCCATAATCTACCTTCTCTTCGGCAGGGAGGAAGACGACGCTGGAAGCGATACGCTGTAAAGGCCTGACCAAGCACTACGGCGCCGTCGCCGCCCTGGAGGGGCTTGATCTGGTCGTAGAAGAGCATAGTGTCTTCGGATTCCTGGGGCCCAACGGTGCCGGCAAGACGACCACGCTTAAATTACTGCTGGGCCTGAGCCTGCCCACGGCGGGCCGGGCCTGGGTGGTCGGGGAGCCGGTAACGCCGCAGGCCGTTGCTCTACGTTCCCGGATCGGTTATCTGCCTGAGGTGCCCGCCTTCTACGAATGGATGACGGGGCGGGATTTCCTGGGTTTCGTCGCCGACCTGCACCGCCTGCCCGTACGAGAGAGCCGGAACCGCGCCGAGGAGCTACTGGAGACGGCCGGCCTCAGGGCGGCCGCCGGGCGTAAGATCGGCGGCTACTCGCGGGGGATGCGGCAGCGGCTGGGCATCGCCCAGGCCTTGGTTAACCGGCCACAGGTGCTCTTCCTGGACGAGCCGGCCTCGGCACTTGACCCCATCGGCCGCCGCGAGGTGCTCTCCCTCATTCTACGCCTGAAGGAAGCGACCACTGTTTTTATGTCAACCCATATCCTGTCCGACGTGGAGCGTGTTTGCGATGTCGTCGGCATCATCAACAAGGGCCGCCTGGTGGCCAAATCAAGCATTGACGAGCTACGGGAAGGCTATGGCCGCTCCCTCTTCGAGCTTGAGTTCGAGGAGGATACGGCCCCCCTTGTCCCCCGGCTCAAGGCGGCCCCCTGGCTGGATCAGCTGAATGAGATAACCGAAAACGGCATCTCTATGCTGCGTATTACCGCCAGCGATATTAATACGGCCAAGAAAGAATTGCCCCGACTGGTGGCCGCTAGCGGCCTCACCCTGCGCCGCTACGAGCTGACCCCGCCCAGCCTGGAGGATATCTTTATCGCCCTGGTGGGGGGTGGCCGATGACGGGCCTGGGCGTCCTCATCAAGAAGGAGATAAGGGAGCAGCTCAAGACCTATCGCTTCCTGATAATGGCCGGCGTCTTTCTATTCTTCGGCCTCTCCACGCCGCTTTTAATCAAGTATCTGCCCGAATTACTGGAGCTGGCCGGTGAGGATATAATAATTGAGCTACCGCCGCCGACAGCCCTGCAGGCGTTGCAGGAATACTCGGACACCATTCTCCAGGTGGGCATTCTGGTGGTGGTGCTGGTGACCATGGGGGCGGTGGCCAGGGAGAGGGAGCGCGGCACGGCCCAGATGGTCCTCTCCAAGCCGGTGGACCGGGGCGCCTTCGTCGGCGCCAAGCTGGTGGGCATAAGCCTGAGCTTCCTGGTGGCCCTCGGCCTGGCCTCCGCCGCCAGCTATATCTACACGGTTATGCTGCTGGGGGAGGTCGATGTCGGTGCCTTCCTGGCCCTCAATCTACTGCTGGGGCTCTTCTTCATTACGGCCATTGCCATAACCCTGCTCTTTTCTAGCCTCTTCAAGAATCAACTGGCCGCTGGCGGCGTGGCCCTGGCTTTTCTGGTAGGCCAGGCGGTGTTGACCCAGATACCCTGGATAGGCGATTACGTGCCGGCGGCGCTTCCCGGCTGGGGCATCGGGCTTCTGGCAGGACCGCACCCCGCCGCCTGGGGGGCGGTGGCCGTCAGTGTGGTTGTCATAGGCGTCAGCCTGTATCTTTCCCGGCTGAAACTCAGCCGTACCGAGATATAGGGCCCGGCTCGCCTCAGGCTTTAGCCGCCTCGCCCCCAAAATACCTCCGCCGGAAGTAGAGGGCCACGCCGACCAGGCCTATCAGTACCGGCACCTCCACCAGGGGACCGATGGTGGCGGCAAAGGCCTGCCCCGAAGCGATGCCGAAAACGGCCACGGCCACGGCAATGGCCAGCTCAAAATTGTTGCTGGCAGCAGTGAAGGAAATAGAGGTCGTCTGCGAGTAGCTGGCCCTTATCTTTTTGCCCAAGAAAAAGGATAAAAAGAACATCACCACGAAGTAGATGAGCAGCGGTACGGCGATGAGGAGCACGTCCAGTGGCGCCCCAATAATGGTTTCGCCTTGGAGAGAGAACATCACCACGATGGTAAAAAGCAGAGCCACCAGCGTCACCGGGCTTATCCGGGGGATGAAGTGCTGCTCGTACCAGACCCGCCCTTTGGCCCTGATGAGGGTGAAGCGGGTAATCATGCCGCCGAAGAAGGGTATGCCCAGGTAAATGAGAACGCTCTGGGCTATCTGGCCGATGGTTATGTCCACCGCCGCCCCCTCCAACCCGAACCAGCCGGGCAGAACCGTTATAAAGATATAGGCGTAGAAGGAAAAGAATAGTACCTGGAATACGGTATTGAAGGCCACCAGGCCAGCGCAGTACTCGCAGTCTCCCTGGGCCAGGTCGTTCCAGACGATGACCATAGCGATACAGCGGGCCAGGCCGATGAGGATGAGGCCCACCATGTATTCCGGGTGGCCACTTAGGAAGATGATGGCCAGGAAAAACATTAGCAAGGGGCCGATAAGCCAGTTGAGCAGCAGGGAGAGGCCTAGCACCCGCCAGTTACGAAAAACGCCACCCAGTTCTTCGTATTTTACCTTGGCCAGCGGCGGGTACATCATCAGGATAAGGCCGATGGCGATAGGGATGGAGGTAGTGCCAACTTGGAGCCCGGTAATGAAGTCGGCCACTTGAGGTAGCAGGTAGCCTAGGCCGACTCCGAAGCCCATGGCCAGGAATATCCATGCCGTTAGATAGCGATCTAAAAAGGGAAGGCGGCGCAGGCCTGCCGGTTCTGTGTTAGTCATCCTTCACCCGGCAGAGCGGCAATTCCATTACGAGAGACCCACTTCTAAGCACCAGCCGGGCCAGGCCGGGGTCGGCAAGCCGGTAATAGATGTTTTTGGCTTCCTGCTTGGCAACCACGATACCGCATTCCCTGAGGGCCTTTAGGTGGTGGGATACGGACGATTGCTCCCGGGCTAGGGAGC
>DAOUZU010000134.1 GCA_030665535.1 Dehalococcoidia bacterium | reverse complement strand
AGGTGCTCCGCCTGAATGACCACGGCCACGCCGCCCGGCTTCAGGCCTTCCACTATAGCTTCGGCAATCTGGGTGGCTAATCTCTCCTGCACCTGGGGGCGCTTGGCCAGAATCTCCACCACCCTTGCCAGCTTGGATATGCCGACTACCCGCCCGTCGTCGTTGGGGATGTAGCCAATATGCACCACGCCGTAGAAGGGCAGCAGGTGATGCTCGCACATTGAGTAGAAGGGGATATCCTTGAGGATAACCATCTCCCGGTGGCCCAGCTCGTAGCCGACCTTCAGCTCTGTGACCGGGTCCTTATCCATGCCGGAAAATAGCTCGCCGTACATCTCGGCGACGCGCCGAGGGGTAGCAGCCAGACCGTCGCGGCCAGGGTCTTCGCCGATAGCCCTGATTATGGAGTCTACCGCCGCCTTTATAGCGGCTTCGTCAAACATTCCTCTACCCCTATGCGCTTTTACCGTATATTTTGCGCTCCAGCGTCCTGATGGTGCATTCGGAGGCGGTGATATAGCGCTCTCCGCCCAGGTAAAGCACCGGATCAACCTTATCCATATCCAGCGTCTCGTCAGCGGCAAAGGCCGCCTCGTGCCAGTGGACAGCCACAATCTCCCCCACCAGCAGGCGGTGGTCGCCGTATTCCTTATCGCTAACCAGGCGGCACTCGTAAACGGCATAGGCCGTGCTCAGAATTGGCGCGGAGGTCTTCAGCGGCTTTTCTTTTGATATGTTGAAGGCGGAGAACTTGTCCACTTCACCGCCCTTGCTGCCGCCCACCGAGGCCACCATTTCCACCTCCGAGGCGGGCATGAAGTTGACGGCGAACTCCTTGCTCTCGGCGATAAGCCGGTAGGTGAAGCGCTTGGGCGAAACGGAGACGGCGTACAGGGGAGGATTAAACGAAAGAGGGGTATGCCAGGCGGCCGTCATGGCGTTGTCTTTTTCGCCGAAGCGGGCCGTAAGCACCGCCGCCACCCGGGGGTAGTGGTGATAGAAAGCACCGATGCCCTCGCTGGTTGTTTTTTCCATCATTCCCCTCCTTGAGAAGGTGTATTATACCACCCGGCTCAAGCCCAGCCCAGGGCCTTCTCCACCACGGCCAGGTCAGCGTCCACCTGGGTAAAGGACGAGGCGCCCTTGATGGCGATTTCGGCGTCCTTTAGGCCGCTGCCGGTTACAATGCAGACCACCGTGCTGCCGGTAAAGTCCTTTCCCTGTCCGGCCAGTTTTATCAGCCCGGCCAGGGAGGCCGCCGAGGCCGGCTCGCCGAAAATACCGGCGGCGCTGGCCATCTTATGATAGGCGGCCATAATCTCCCCGTCACTGACCATATCTATGACGCCGCCCGATTCGTCACGGGCGGCCTCCGCTTTCTGCCAGCTGGCCGGGTTGCCGATGCGGATGGCCGAGGCGATGGTTTCCGGTTTCTCTACAATATGCCCCCGCACGATGGGGGCCGCCCCTTCAGCCTGAAAGCCCATCATTTTGGGAAGGGATTTGGCCCGTCCCGCCCGGTGATAGTCCCCGAAGCCCTTCCAGTAGGCGGTTATGTTGCCGGCGTTGCCCACCGGAATGAAGAGGTAGTCCGGCGCCTCGCCAAGTTCTTTGACAATCTCAAATGCGGCTGTTTTCTGGCCCTCTATGCGGTGGGGGTTCA
>DAOUZU010000094.1 GCA_030665535.1 Dehalococcoidia bacterium | reverse complement strand
GCCACGCCGGCCACCCTTTCGTCCAGTCCTCTTGTTTCGCTGTTCTGTTTGCCGTTATTTTTTGCACCGTTTGTCATAGCTAATCACCTCCCAGCTCAGGCTGGCCCTTCCTTTTTAGTCTTAATGCTACTATAACTACCTTAAACTTACTTATACCCATTGTGGGCCATTCCCCAGGCTATGACAATCACCCGATAGTAATAACGGGCTAAGTAAATAGTAATGGGTATTTGGTACATTCGGCCCGGCTGACGAGCGCTTTACCAATTGTTGTAGTGAATCCGGGTGAGGTCATAACGATTGGGCGGTGGTTTTTCCTCCGCCGGGTGGCCAATGGCTATGAGGGAAAGGGGCACTACATCCCCCGGCAGGCCGAACAGCCTCCCGACAGCCTCCGCCCGCTCCTGGCACGGATGGATGCCCAGCCAGACAGCCCCCAGTCCCCTGGCGTGGGCCGCCAGCAGGATATTCTGGGTGGCCGCTGCGCAGTCCTGTACCCAGAAGCCTGGGTGCTTCTCCCGTTTGAGTTCGCCGCAGACCAGGATGGCCAAAGCCGCCCCGGGTACCATGCTGGAATAAGGATGGTGCTTGGGTACCTCGTTTAAAAGCCGCCGCTCGGTAATGACCACAAAGTGCCACGGCTGCTCGTTTCCGGCCGAAGGAGCGCTCATCGCCGCCTCTAATAACTCGTGCACCGTCTCCGTTTCCACCTGCTGACCGGTATAGCCGCGGATACTGCGACGAGTTAGAATTGCCTCCATTGCATCCATCTGCTTATCCTCCTGATAGGGCCAAACCACCCGGTGACAAGGCATTTATTGTTGCTGGCATGCTATTGTAGTAGAATACGGCCCGTCTAACAAGGCGTGACATATGAAGAAGCCAACCCGCTAGAAAGAAGGTGCCAATGGCAAAAAAGCGAAACGGCATAATCCTCTTTCCCCAGATGACAGTGGGCGTTATGGGATCCGCCGGAGGCAGTCTCGACGCCGACGTACGTGAGCGCGTGCGCCGCCTGGGGGCAGCCATTGCCAGACGCGGCCATGTTCTCATCACCGGCGCCTGCCCCGGCCTGCCCCAGGACGCCGTGATAGGCGCCAAGGAGCATGGCGGTATCGTAGTCGGCGTCTCCCCGGCCCTCAACCTGGAGGAACATATCACCAGGTATCTGTCCCCCACCAGGGGCTACGACGCCATAATATACACCGGCAGCGGCCTGATGGGCCGGGAGATAGAGAATATCAGGAGCTGTGATGTGGTCATCTTTGCCGGCGGCCGCTCCGGCACGCTGGGGGAGTTCGCCATCGCCTATGACGAGGGCAAGGTCATCGGTATCCTTGAAGATACCGGCGGCATCACCCAGCACCTGGAGACAATAATCGGTATGGTTGACAAGGAAACGAACGCCATCGTCACCTATCACGCCGAGCCGGAGTGCCTGCTGGACCAGCTGGAGCACATCTACAAGCAGCATATCCTTCCCCTCTACTCCAGGGTGCTGGAAGGCCACGACCCGGACGGGGTCGTCACCGTATAGCCTCAAGGCATCCGTATATATTTATAATAAATGATTGAGACAGCGATATCCTTGTGCTAAACTAGGTAACGATGAGTAAGGACGAAATAAAGGTCTTCATCTTCAGCGAGCAGCCAATCTTCCGCCAGGGAATTATCAACGCGCTGGCTGATAACGAAGATATTCAGATTATCGGCCAGGCCGGCGTATCCGACAAGGTGCTTCTGACCATCGAGGTACTGCCCCCGGAGGTGGCCATAGTTGATATCGACGCCCCCGAAGCCAGCGGCCTCAACCTGGCCTCACGGCTCAAGCAGCTCATCCCCAGTGTCCGCGTGATTACACTTACCTCAAACGCCAGCGACGAGCAGCTCTTTCAGTCTCTATCCCACCAGGCGTCCGCCCACCTGAGCAAGGAGGTCACCGGTGATACCCTGGCCAATGTGGTGCGGCGTGTGGCCAGCGGCGATTACCCCATCAACGAGAGTGTGGGCCGCCGCCCCCAGGTGGCCGGTAAAATCCTCAAGCAGTTCCAGGGAATCAGCGGCAAGAAAGAGGCGGAAACGCTGGTGGCGCCGCTTACCAACCGCGAGGTTGAAATTCTCAACTACGTGGCTCAGGGCTACGCCAACAAGCAGATAGCCGCCGAAATCAGTATCAGTGAGCAGACCATCAAGAACCACATCACCTCAATTATGGCCAAGCTGAACGCCAACGCCCGCACCCAGGCGGTGGTTATCGCCGTCAAGAAGGGTCTTATTTCACTCAGCTAGGACTTGACAGACACGGCCAAAACGACTATTTTAGTTCTTCACGGACGACAAAGGAGCCCGCTATCAAAAGACTGTTGAAATTACTGCTGCCTGTTTTCATTCTCTTGACCCTGCTGCTGGCCGGCTGCCCCAGCCAGGATAACGGTGATAACGGCGACGGCACCGAGCAAAAAGGGCCCATCACCGTCAGCTCCAAGCTTGATGAAGAGGGCGGCATGCTGGGGCAAATGATTATCCTCATGCTTAAGGCAAACGGCTTTGATGTTATAGACAAGACACAGCTCGGCGCCACCAACATCGTCCGCCCCGCCATCATCGCCGGCGAGATTGACATATACCCGGAGTACACCGGCAACGGCGCCTTCTTCTTTGACGGTACTGACCCCGGCATCTGGAGAGACGCCCAGCTTGGCTATGAAAAGGTCAAGGAATTGGACAAAGAGGAGAACAATATTGTCTGGCTGGGACCGGCGCCGGCCAACAACACCTGGGCCATCGCCATTCCCATCACCCTCGCGCAGCAGGAAAACCTGATAACCCTGGCCGACCTGGCTGCCTATGTTAACGGCGGTGGTTTTATAAAGCTGGCCGCTTCGGCGGAGTTCATTAACAGCCCGGCCGCCCTGCCCGCCTTCCAGGAGGCCTACGGTTTCGTGCTTGCCGGGGACCAGCTGGTATCCTTTGCCGGTGGCGACACGGCACTAACGGAGCAGGCGGCCTCCCAGGGCATTGACGCTGTCAATGCCGCCATGGCCTTTGGTACCGATGGTGAGCTCCCGGCCCTGGGATTGGTTATTCTTGAAGACCCCCTGGGCGCACAGCCAATCTACGAGCCGACACCCATCGTACGCGGTGTAATCTTTGACCAGTACCCGGAACTGGCCACCATCCTCAACCCCGTCTTCGCCACGCTGGATACCGAGACCCTGCAAGAGCTAAACGCCAAGGTGGGGCTTGAGGGACAACTGCCCGTCGATGTGGCCCGGGACTACCTTACGGAAAAGGGCTTCCTGTAGCCGGCCCGGTGGATAGATGTTCGGCCGCTTTACCAGTCGTGATAATGTAGCCCTGGTCGGCTCCGTGCTGGGCCTGGCCACGGTGCTGCTTAGCTGGCTGTCTTTAAGTCCCAACCGCCTTTCCCCCGGCAGCGGCATGAGCCTGCGGGAGAGCATAGACTGGGGACCTGCCGCCCTGATTCTCCTGCTGTGGCTCGTCTGCCTGGCCCTCAGCCTGAATACCAAGGGAAGGCGGCGGGCCATCCTGCTGGGTATTACGGCCAACCTGGTGCTGGCCGTAACCCTATTCCTGGCCGGTATGGCCACCAGCCGGATTGTAGCCATTGAGCCTGAATTCAGCCGGGTCTCCCCCAGTGCCGGTATCTGGTTGACTATAGCCGCCGTATATGTCCTTATTTTCGCCGCCCGCCAGAGGCTCCCCGGCGGTAATATCTGGCGCCATCTCATCTTCTGGGCAGGGCCGGTTACCCTGGCTGGCCTGCTCTTCTCCGGCTGGCTTAATGATATATCCATAATGGTGGAGTTTTCCGGCCGCAGTGAGCGTTTCTTCCAGGAGCTCTGGCAGCACATCTTCCTCTTCGGCACCGCTGTTATCATCGGCAGCGTCATCGGTATCTGGCTGGGCATCTGGGCGACGCGCAGCCGCCGCGTGGAACGGCCGGTGTTTTTCCTGGCCAATATCACCCAGACCATACCCAGCCTGGCCCTGTTCGGGCTGCTTATCGCCCCCCTTTCGGCGCTGACTCTCGCCTTCCCCTTTCTCCGTGAGCTAGGTATCCGGGGCATCGGCACCACGCCGGCCTTGATCGCCCTGGTCATCTACTCCCTGCTGCCCATTATGCGTAACACATTCGTCGGGCTGCGCCAGGTAGACCCGGCGGCCATTGACGCCGGCCTGGGCATGGGTATGAGCCGCCGCCAGCTATTCCGCTGCGTGGAGATGCCGCTGGCCGCCCCCCTGGTGGCCGAGGGCGTCCGCATAGCCTCGGTGCAATCCGTGGGCCTGGCTGCCGTGGCCGCCCTTATCGGCGCCGGCGGCCTGGGCTTCTTCATCTTCCAGGGCTTCGGCTCGTCCACAGACCTCATCATGCTGGGGGCCATCCCCATCATCGTCCTAGCCTTGGCTGTTGACGCCGTTATGCGCCTGGTCGTCCGGCTGGTGACACCTAAAGGAATGGCCGGAGGTGCCGCGTGATACGCCTTGAGCATGTCACCAAGTATTACGGGCCGACACTGGCCGTAAAAGACCTTTCCCTTGAGGTGCCTGCAGGCCAGGTCACCGTCCTCATCG
>DAOUZU010000017.1 GCA_030665535.1 Dehalococcoidia bacterium | reverse complement strand
CCTTTACCGTCGAGGAACAGGAATTCTTCGCCTCTAAAGGCTACACCAACGAGCCGAAACGCTGTCTTTCCTGCCGTCAGGCGCGCAAGACAGAGCGTTATGGACGCTCTGGTGGTGGTGGTGGTGGTGGTGGGTACGGCTACCGGTCGCCACGGCAGATGTTCCCCGCTGTTTGTGCCCAGTGCGGCAAGGAAACGGAAGTTCCCTTTGAGCCGCGTGATGGCAGACCAGTCTACTGCAGTGTTTGTTACCAGAAAACAAGGAACGGCGGCTAAGCAGAAGACACAGCCTTACCGTATAAGGTAAAAACAAATGAGGGGCTCCCTAGGGAGCCCCTCATTGTATTCCAAGAAACCTCTTCGGCTAGCCGTAGTCCTTGATGACCCGGAAGATGGTGGCGGCGCCGAAGTCCACTGCCGCCAGTGGAATACGCTCATCAGCGGCGTGGATGGTTTCGGCAAAGCTGAAATCGGGCGGCAGGTTCATAGGGGTGTAGCCGTAGGTCTGGATGCCCAGGCGGGAGAAGAAGCGGGCGTCCGTGGTGGCGGCCACCATCACCGGCAGGGGGATTCCGGTCGGATCGGCCTCCCTGATAATCCCGACCAGGGTGTCAAAGAGACCCATATCGGGCGCGGCGGGGCCAGGGTCGCAACGGATAAGCTCAAGCTCAACATTTTGGCCGACAATGGGGCGCAGCTCGGTCATCAGGTCCTCAGGGATATAGCCGGGCAACAGCCGTCCGTCAAGCTTAATGGATATCTCGCTGGGGACGACATTTATCTTCTGGCCGCCGCGGATGATGGTGGCGTTGACCGTGTTGTGCAGCAGGGCGTCAAAAAGAGACTGCTGACTGCCGAGCCGCTCCAGGGCCGTGTCTGTCCGGGACGGCTCTAAGAGTTCAATCAGGGTTGACTTCATCGGGGGAGGCACCGCTGAAGCTATCTGCTCAATCATCTGACGCACTACGGGCGTGATATGAACCGGCAGGCGGCGCTCGCTAAGGCCGGTGAGCAGCCGGGCCAGGGCGGCGGTGGCGCTATCGCGCCTGGGGAGAGAGGCGTGGCCGCCGGGGCCGCGAACGGTGGCATTGAGCCAGCAGAAGTGCTTTTCGGCCACCTGGATGCCATAGAACTTGCGCCCGCCTATGTAAAGGGGGAAACCGCCGAATTCGCCGATGGCATAGCGGACGCCCTGGAACTGCCCGGCGTGCTCCGCCACCAGATAGCCGGCGCCGCAGTCACCGGCGGTCTCTTCGTCGCTTAAGATGGCCAGAATGATATCCCCTGCCGGCCTCACCCCTTCGGCACGGGCGCGCATAAGGGCGGCCAGCATCATGGCCAGGCCGCCTTTCATATCAAGCGCACCACGACCCCAGATGTAGCCGTCGGCTTCCTTCCCCTCAAAAGGCGGCTGCCGCCACTGCTGTTTGGCAGTGGTAACCACATCTACATGGCCATAGAGAAGAAGCGGCGGCGCCTGGCCGCTTCCGGCCAAACGGGTAATCAGGTTAGGGCGATCGGTCTCTTTGGCCAGAATGGTCGTCTCAAATCCGGCCACATTAAGCAGGCTGTCTATGTAGTTCACACAGGGGGCTTCGTTGCCCGGGGGATTGGTGGTATCGAAGCGGATTAGGTTTTGAAGTAGCTCAACCGGGCGTTCGTATATATTTTGGCTGTGGCGGTTGATCGGATGTTTTCGTTCTACCATTGGCTACGGCTCCTTGGGTAAACTCTAACACCTGCCATCGGTAGCGTCAAGGGTATGGGGTCTATTTTGACCGATAAATACGGCAGGATAGGCGGAAAGGTGCCGTTATATTTGACGACAGGTCTATTTTATGGGGTATCAATGTAGGTCCTGGATTGGTGTTGGCAGGCCGGTATAGAGCAAAGCGGCTTGACAGGCGGAGGGAAATGTAATAGTGTGGAAGTGAAGGCTGTTGATAGGGGTCAAAGGGCTATGTTATTATCGTTAGGAAATATGGTAACCATATGCCGTAAAATAGGGTCTGGTTGGGGGCAGCAGTGAAGCGCATCTATGTCCGCGAAGAGGTCTGCATGGGCTGTGGCCTGTGCCGCGTATACTGCCAGACAGAGCACTCCCGGTCCAAGGATATATACAAGGCGTTCAAGAGAGAGATGCCCCTGCCGCAATCCCGTCTCCGCGTGGAGCGGAAGGGGGATGTCTGCTTTGCCGTTCAGTGCCGCCATTGCGATGAGCCCTGGTGTGTTTACTCCTGCCTTACCGGGGCGATGCGCAAAGATCCGGTAACCGGCATCGTTACCTCAGACTCGGAGAAGTGCATCGGCTGCTGGACTTGCCTGATAGCCTGTCCCAACGGCGCTCTTGTCAAAGACAGGAACAACAAGATTGTGGCCAAGTGCGATTTCTGCCCCGGACAGGAAATGCCGGTTTGTGTAGCCAACTGCCCCAATGAAGCCCTGGTGATTGCGGAGACAGACGATGAAAGCTAAGGCGACGGTAGCCATAATTGATTACGGCGCCGGCAACCTGCGTAGCGTGGCTAACGCCGTTACCCGGCTGGGCTATCAGTCGGTGGTAACCGACAAGCCGGCCGAAGTGCTTCGGGCGCCGGCGGTTATCCTGCCTGGCGTGGGCGCCGCCGCCGATACCATGACCGGCCTTGTTAGAACGGAGATGGCCGAAACGGTGCGGCGGTTGATGGAGGACGATAGGCCGCTTTTTGCTGTCTGCGTCGGCCTGCAGATACTGCTTACGACTACGGAGGAGGGCGGCGGCTACGAGTGCCTGGGGGTGGTGCCGGGGATAGTCAGGAGGCTGCCGGACGGCCTCAAGATTCCCCATATGGGCTGGAACCAGGTGACGCAGCGGCGCAAGCAGACACTTTTCAAGGGAATACCGGATAAGACCAACTTCTACTTCGTGCACAGCTATTATGCCGATCCAGAGGACAAGTCGGTTGTAGCCGCAACGACGGACTACGGGCTGCCCTGGTGCAGCGTCCTGGTGAAGGGGAACCTGGTGGCCACCCAATTTCACCCGGAGAAAAGTGGAACATTGGGGCTTAAGATGTACGAGAACTTTCTGAAGATGGCGACAGGCGGAGAATGATGAAGACAAAGTACCTGATTATCGGCAACTCGGCCGGTGGTATAGCCGCCGCCGAGGCGATACGTGAGGTGGATAAGAAGGGGGCACTGGTAATCGTCTCTGATGAGGCCCACCACACCTACTCGCGGCCGCTTATCTCCAAATATCTCTCCGGGGAGCGCCACAAGGAAGGCATTCTGTTCCGGCCGGCCTCTTTCTATGAAGATAATAATATCACCTGTCTCACCGGGGAAAGGGTAGACCAGCTGGGAATTAAAGAAGGAAGCGCCCGGCTTGAGAACGGGCAGACGATAGGCTGGCAGAAGCTGCTGCTGGCCACCGGGGGCAAGCCCATCATGCCCCGAATGAAAGGCATGGATAAAAGGGGCGTTTTTAACTTCATCACCCTCAATGATGCCGTAGAGATAGACGGCTACCTGGAGAGGGTGAAGAGGGCTGTGGTTATCGGCGGCGGCCTCATCGGCACCAGCGCCACGGAGGCCCTGGTGAAGAGGGGCATCGCCGTCACCGTTGTTGAGATGAAGGACAGGATGCTTAATACGCTGCTGGACGAGGCCACCTCACGGCTGGCAGAGACGGCGGTGGAGAAGGCCGGTGTCAGCATTATCACGGGGCACACGGTGGCCGAGGTGCTGGGACGGGGGACGGTCTGCGGTGCCGTCCTTGACGATGGCCATGAGATTGCCTGCGAGATGGTGGTGGTGGCTATCGGCGTCTTCCCGCGGGTTGAGCTGACCCAGGGTACGGAGATAGAGATAAACAGGGGCATTGTGGTTGATAAGTATATGGCCACCAACGTGGCCGGCGTGTATGCCTGCGGCGATGCCGCCGAGGCCTATGATTTCGTCTACGGCAGCGGGCGGCTGGTATCTATCTGGCCCAACGCCTATGTTGGCGGGCGGACGGCTGGCTACAATATGGCCGGCAAGAAGATGGAATATGCCGGCGGCACGGCCATGAACTCCATCAATTACTTCGGCCTGGATATAGTTACCGCCGGGCTGGTAATGCCGGCGGATGTGAGTGGCCATGAGGTATTTACGAAGCAGAATGACAGCGTCTACCAGAGGGTGGTGGTCAAAGAGAACCACATCGTCGGTATGGCCTTTATCGGCGATATCGAGCGTTCCGGCATCGTCTTCGGGTTGATGCGCGACCGGGTGGACATCAGCGGTATCAAGGAGCAGCTTCTGGCCGATGATTTCGGCCTGGCCCACCTGCCGCCGGAGTTGTGGCGGGAGCGGCTGGCGGTACCCGCCGGCGCCAGAACGGTAACCAGCCAGGAAGAGGTTGAGGAAGACTATAGCAGTGAGTAGGAGAGGGGAATGAAAGACCTGTCCAGAGTAGCCAACCCGTATAACGAAGGCAAGGTGGTAGACGCCTGCTCTATATTCGGCATGATGAATACCTGGGGCCAGCGTTTTTCCGGTAAGGACACCATCGCCGCCATCGCCAACATGCATGACCGCGGTAATGGTATGGGCGGCGGCTTCGGCGTCTACGGCCTTTACCCCGAATACGCTGAGTACTACGCCTTTCATATAATGTACCTGAGCCAGCAAGCCAAGACGCAGGTGGAGGCCTTCCTGAACGATAAGTTCCACCTTCTCCACGGCGAGGAGGTGCCCACCCGGCCGGTGGCCGCCATCACCAATCCACCGCTGGTGTGGCGCTATTTCCTTGAGGTGAAGCCATCCAGGGGCGACGGCCAGGAGCCCGACGATTACGTTGTCGACAGGGTAATGGAAATAAACGGCATTATAGAGGACGCCTTTGTCTTCTCCAGCGGCAAGGACATGGCTGTCTTTAAGGGGGTCGGCTTCCCCGAGGAGATAGCCGACTACTTTTGCCTGGAGAACTACGAGGGCTACCTGTGGACGGCCCATGGCCGTTTCCCCACAAACACCGTCGGCTGGTGGGGTGGTGCCCACCCCTTCAATATTCTGGACTGGACGGTAGTGCACAACGGCGAGATATCCTCCTACGGTATCAATAGCCGCTACCTGGAGCAGTTCGGTTACAAGTGCACCATGCAGACGGATACGGAGGTGGTGGCCTACGCCGTGGATTTATTGATACGCAAGCACAAACTACCGGTGGAGACGCTGGCCAACATAGTGGCGCCGCCGCTTTGGAGCGCTATTAAGCGCCAGCCGCCGGCGGAGCAAGAGCTCTTAAGGACGCTGCGCCAGGTTTACGGCAGCCTGCTGATGAATGGGCCCTTCACGATAATAATCGCCCACCAGGGCGAGATGATTGGCCTGACCGACCGGGTGAGACTGAGGCCGCTGACTGTTGGCGAGAAAGGGCCGATGTTGTATCTTTCTTCGGAGGAGTCGGCCATACGGCTGGTCTGCCCTGACCTTGACCGCGCCTGGATTCCCATGGGCGGTCAGCCGGTGGTGGGCAGCCTCAAGAAACCACTGGTACCCAGAGAAGATGCCGTGGAGGCTTATTAAATTGCTAACCAAGAGGATAATACCCTGCCTGGATGTCACCGGTGGACGGGTGGTAAAAGGCACCAGCTTTAAGAACCTGCGTGATGCCGGCGACCCGGTGAATCTGGCCAGCTTCTATTATAAAGAGGGTGCCGATGAGTTGGTCTTTCTTGACATAACGGCGACTCCCGAGGGGCGTGCCACCATGGCGGAAATCGTGGAGCGCATCTCCGAAGAGGTATTTATGCCCCTCACCGTCGGCGGCGGTCTGCGCAGCACCGCTGATATGAGGCGTCTGCTCGGCGCCGGGGCGGACAAGGTGGCCATCAACACGGCGGCTGTGCTCACACCGGCCCTAATAAGCGAGGGGGCGGCCAGGTTCGGCAGCCAGTGTATCGTGGTGGCCATAGACGCTATGAGGAATAAAGGCGGCTGGGAGGTCTATACGCACAGCGGCACGAAACCGACCGGCATAGACGCCGTTGCGTGGGCTAAAAAGGTGGTAGAGTTGGGCGCTGGCGAGCTGCTGCTGACCAGTATGGATGCCGACGGCCATCGCGCCGGCTATGATATTGAGCTCACTCGGACTATATCCGGGGCGGTAACGGTGCCCGTTATCGCCAGCGGCGGCGCCGGCACCCTGGAGGACCTTTACCAGGTGCTGGACAAGGGCAGGGCAGACGCCGTGCTGGCGGCCAGTATCTTCCACTATGGCGTCTATTCCATCAAGGAAACTAAGGAGTATTTAGCCAAAAAAGGCATACCGATACGTACTGTGGGGAAGGGGAGATGAAGACTTACCTGCCGGCCAAGTTTATAGTGGAGAGGGACTCGGAGCGCTGTATACAGTGCCAGGTGTGCGTTAACCAGTGCACCTTTGACACCCATTATTATGATGGCGAGGACGATATCGTCAAGAACCGGGAGGAGAACTGCGCCGGCTGCCACCGCTGCATGACGTTCTGTCCCACTGGGGCGCTGACCATAAGAAGAAACCTTCTTGAATACCGGGAGAACTACAACTGGCGACCCGAGGTTATTGAGGACATTATCAAGCAGGCGGAGACGGGCGGCATGCTGCTCACCGGCATGGGCGATGACAAAGAGCATCGCATCTACTGGGATCACCTTGTTTTAAATGCCAGCCAGGTGACCAATCCTTCCATTGACCCTCTGCGCGAGCCGATGGAGCTGGCCACTTATCTGGGTTCCAAGCCGGACAGGGTGGAACTTGATGCTAAAGGGAGACTGAAAACCAAATTGCCTCCCCAGGTGAGGCTTGAGGTGCCGGTGATGTTTGCCGCTATGTCCTACGGGGCGGTAAGCCTGAACGTCCACCACTCGCTGGCCAGGGCGGCCACCGAGATGGACACCCTGTGGAACACCGGCGAGGGCGGCCTACACCCCAGCCTGTACAAGTACGGCCAGAATACAATAGTGCAGGTGGCCTCGGGGCGCTTCGGCGTTCACCAGGAGTACCTGGATGCCGGCCGGGTGGTGGAGATAAAGATAGGCCAGGGGGCCAAGCCGGGCATCGGCGGTCACCTGCCGGGGGGCAAGGTCAGTCACGAGGTCTCGTTGACGCGGATGATACCCACCGGAACGGATGCTCTCTCGCCGGCGCCACAGCACGATATCTACTCCATTGAGGATTTGTCACAACTTGTCTATGCCTTGAAGGAGGCTACCAACTATACCAAGCCGATATCGGTAAAGATTGCCGCCGTCCACAACTCGGCGGCCATCGCCAGCGGCATGGTGCGGGCCGGCGCCGATATAATAGTCCTGGACGGCCTGAGAGGATCCACCGGCGCCGCTCCTAAGGTTATTCGTGATAACGTCGGTATTCCCATAGAGTTGGCCCTGGCCGCGGTGGACACACGCCTGCGGCAGGAGGGCATCCGTAACCGGGCGTCGTTGGTCGTCTCCGGCGGCATCAGGAACTCAGGCGATGTGGCCAAGGCCATCGCCCTGGGTGCTGACGCCTGCTATATAGGCACCGCCGCTCTGGTGGCCCTGGGCTGCAGCGTCTGCCAGCAGTGCCACACCGGCAAGTGCGCCTGGGGTATCTGCACCACGGACCTTTCCCTCACCAAGAGGATAAACCCGGATATCGGCGCCCGGCGGCTGGCCAACCTGCTACGCGGCTGGAGCCTGGAGCTCAAGGATATGCTGGGCGGCATGGGCATAAACGCCCTGGAGAGCCTGAGGGGCAACCGGCTGGCCTTGAGGGGCGTCGGCCTTAATGATAACGAGCTTGAAGTGCTGGGCGTCAGGGTGGCCGGAAGCTAGCATGGCGGATACGGTAACAGTGGAAAAGAAAGGTACGGTGGCCCGGATAGATACCAGCGGTGTCTACTACCGGCAACTTAACGCCAGGATGCGGGAGCTAGTGGCCGACGGCGTTCGTAAGATTGAACTCATCAGTGTCTGCGGGCAACGCTACATCGGCACCGATCTGAGTAAGCCGGTTGACATAAAGATAACCGGCACCCCGGGCAATGACCTGGGCGCCTTCATGCTGGGGCCTAGGATTACCGTCCACGGTAATGCCCAGGACGGCTGCGGCAATACTATGGATGATGGCCTGATTGTCATCCACGGCCACGCCGGCGATATAATCGGCCTATCCGCCCGCGGCGGCAAGATATTCATCCGTGATGATGTAGGCTACCGGGCCGGCATCCATATGAAGGAGTACGGCGAGAAAAAGCCGGCCCTGGTCATCGGTGGCACCGCCCAGGACTTCCTCGGCGAGTATATGGCCGGCGGCACCCTGGTCCTGCTGGGACTGAATCTTGAAGAGGGCCAGCATCACCGGGCCAATTTCATTGGCACCGGCATGCACGGCGGCGTCATATATATCAGGGGTAGCGTGGCCGACTATCAGCTTGGCCAGGAAGTCGGTGTCGCCGGGCTTAAAGCGGAAGATAAAAAGTTGCTGGGGGGGCTGGTAGGGGAGTATGCCGGCTATTTCGGTGCTGACGCCGCCCGGATACTGGACAGTGACTTTATCAAGATATACCCCCGCTTCCTCCGGCCCTACGGCCGGCTCTACGCCCACTAGTTGGAGAAAGGGGCAGTGAGCCCCGAGGCTTGGTCATTGTTTAGCGTACTTATCGTAACCCGGGAGAAGAAGAGCGCCGCTGAGCTGCGCCAGCGGCTTGGCCGCGAAGGCCTCACCTGCGCCATTGAAGACGACGCCACTAGGCTGGTTGAGCGCCTGGTGGAAGATGCCCCTGACCTGCTGCTGGTGGATACGGGTGACGTTAAAGCGGATCTTACCGCCTGGGAACCTGCTCTCAAAGGCCGCCATCTCAAACTGCCTCTGCTGATAGCCCTCATCACCAGGGCCGGTATGAACGGCCTGCTGGCCGATGCGGCTATAGACGACTTCCTGGTAAAACCCTATGACCCGGACGAGCTGGTCGCCAGGGTGCGGCGCCTCCTGAAAAAGGCGAAAGGTGTTGATTTAGGCGAGACTATCCGCGCCGGAGACCTGGTAGTAGACCTGGCCCGCTGCGAGGTGAGCGTAAGCGGCCGCCCGGTGGAGCTTGTCTTCCGGGAGTATGAGCTGCTCCGGTTTCTGATGGCCAACCGGGGCCGTGTCTTCAGCCGACAGGCGTTGCTCAACAAGGTCTGGGGCTACGACTACTTCGGCGGTGACAGGACGGTAGACGTCCACATCCGCCGCTTAAGAAGTAAGATTGAGGACGCCGAGCATACATTTATAGACACGGTAAGAAATATAGGCTACCGCTTCCGCCGCGATAGCTAGCTATTTTCAGCCGCCGGACACCAATTAACAGAGAATTAATCTCCCCGTAATCCTCCCGTAACAAACGCCGGCTACAATGTAGTCAATCAAAGTGGGAGGAAGTCGTTTATATGCCCATCAGCCGCGGTGATACCGCTTGGATATTGATGTCAACCGCCTTGGTTATGTTGAAGACGCTGGGGTTGGCCATGTTCTACGGCGGTATGGTGCGGCGCAAGAACCTCCTTTCCACAATTATGGCATGACGGTCAGCCAGGTGAGCGGCCGCGATCGGCAGAAGGAGATTACGCTGCAGTGGCGGACGGGTGAATACCGGGTGGATTTACTGCCCAAGCTAAAGCTGGAAATAATCTGCCACGACAGTGAATACCTGCAGGCGATAGACGCTATCCGCCGGGCGGCTAAAACTGATAGAATAGATGACGGTAAGATATTTGTTCTACCGGTTGAGGGTGACATACGTATCCGAACCGGCGAAGATGACACTGATGTCAACTGAAAATATATATTATTAGAAGAGGAGGCAAATGGAAGACGCAAAAAGAAAAGAGGGAGTGGCCTACGTTCTGAAGACGGCCAAGGAGCGTAATGTCAAGTTCATCAGGCTGTGGTTTACTGATATCCTGGGTATACTGAAGAGCTTTGCCATCACCGTTGAGGAACTGCAAAAAGCCCTGGAGGAGGGCATGGGCTTTGACGGCTCGTCCATTGAGGGCTATGCTCGCATTGACGAGAGCGACATGGTAGCCATGCCCGACCCGGACACCTTTCGCATTCTGCCCTGGCGACCTTTGGAGTATTCCGTGGCCCGCATGTTCTGCGATATCGTGCGGCCCGAGGGCGATCCGTTTGACGGCGACCCCAGGCACGTTCTCAAGAGAAACCTGAAGCGGGCGGCGGATATGGGATATACCTTCTACGTGGGGCCGGAGCTGGAGTATTTCTATTTCAAGGACAGTAACGGTACCGAGCCCCTGGACCAGGGCGGCTACTTTGACCTGACCCCCCTGGATGTAGCCACCGACCTGAGGCGGGAGACGGTGTTGGCTCTGGAGGCGTTGGGTATAGGCATTGAGTACTCCCACCACGAGGTAGCCCCCAGCCAGCATGAGATAGACATGAGGTATACAGATGCCATGACCATGGCCGATAATGTGATGACCTACCGCCTGGTGGTCAAGGAGATTGCCCTTACTCATGGCGTCTATGCCACCTTCATGCCCAAGCCGTCCTTTGGCATCAACGGCAGCGGCATGCATGTCCACCAGTCGCTTTTCAAGGGCGAGCGAAACGCTTTCTTCGATGTCAACGACGAATATCACCTTTCCAAGGTCGCCAAACACTACATCGCCGGGGTACTGAAACACGCCCCGGAGATAACGGCCGTCGCCAACCAGTGGGTCAACTCCTACAAGCGGCTTGTTCCCGGCTACGAGGCGCCGGTCTATCCTTCCTGGGCCAGAAGGAACCGCTCTGACCTTATCCGGGTGCCGGAGTACAGACCGGGCCATGAAAACTCCACCCGTATTGAGCTGCGCTCGCCAGATCCGGCCTGCAATCCTTACCTGGCCTTCAGTGTCATGCTGGCCGCCGGCCTGGAAGGTATTGAAAAAGAGTACCCACTACCGGATCCGGTGGAGGAGAACATCTACGAGATGAGCGAGGCAGAGAGAGAGAGGCGGGGTATCGGCATGCTGCCGGGCAGCCTCTGGGAGGCCATTCAGATTACGGAAAAAAGTGAGCTGGTACGCAAGGCCATGGGTGACCATGTTTATGATGCCTTTATTGAGAATAAGAAGATAGAGTGGAAGAACTACAGCGTCCATGTATCTGACTACGAGTTAAAGAAGTACCTGCCGATTCTCTAGCAGGGTCTATACTTGACAATAAGGGGCCTGGTCAATACGATTAGCTGACAGCAGGGGCTAGGTATTGAACGGGCCCCTGCGGCATTATTTGAATTAAACGGAGGCTGTTTGTGCGCCGTCTGCGGATAGGTATGGCCCAGGTCAACGCCACCGTCGGTGATTTCGACGGCAATTTGGCGCGGATACTTCAGGCTGTGGATGAGGCCAGGTCTCTCGGCGTTGACCTGCTGACATTCCCCGAGCTGGTCATCTGCGGCTACCCGCCAGAGGACCTGTTACTTAAGCCGCAGTTCGTTGAGAAGAACTTAGAGTATCTTGACAAGATAGTCAGGGCCTCTGTGGGACTTACCGCCATTGTCGGCTTTGTTGACGACGGCGGTGAACCCTACAACGCCGCCGCCGTAATACACGGGGGCAAGTTGGCCGGGGTCTACCACAAGGTGAACCTGCCCAACTATGGCGTCTACGATGAGAACCGCTACTTTCAGCCGGGAACCGAATGCCCCGTCTGGGTCGTCGCCGGAGTCGGCATAGGCGTCAACATCTGCGAGGACATCTGGACAGAGGCCGGCCTGGCCACCACCCAGGCGTACGGCGGCGCGGAGGTCATCGTCAATATCAGCGGCTCCCCCTATCATTACGGCAAGTGGGAGGCGCGGCAGCGGATGCTGGCCACTAGGGCTGTCGATGATGTCGCCATTGTGGTTTACAACAACCTGGTCGGCGGCCAGGACGAGCTGGTCTTCGATGGCAACAGTATGGTCTTTGACGAAGAGGGCACGCTGCTGGCTAGAGGCAAGCAGTTTGACGAAGACCTGGTGGTGGTTGATCTTGATGTTGAGTCTGTGCACCGGGCACGCCTCCAGAACACCAGGTGGCGCAAGCAACAAATGATTGCGCAGGGCAAGGGCCGGCAGCCGGCCAGGATAGAGGTTTCGGGGGTGCCGTTGCCGGCGCCCAAGCCGCCGCTTCCCCAAAGGGTATTTAGGACGCCCGCGCCG
>DAOUZU010000071.1 GCA_030665535.1 Dehalococcoidia bacterium | reverse complement strand
GGCGGAGAAGGTGCGGCAGGTATAGCAGCCGCAGCCGGGGTCAACCGGCTCTTCCCTCTGGCGGTAGGCGGTGTTCATAATGTTTACCCGTCCCCGGCGGGTGTAAAGGGCACCGTTACGGGCGACGCGTGTAGGCAGGGCGCTATCCAGGATGTCAATGCCACGGGCTACCGCGGCCACGATGTCCTCCGGTGAGCCGACGCCCATCAGGTAGCGCGGCTTGTCCCGGGGCAATAGCTCTGCCGTCTCAGCGACGATAGCCAGGGTTACCTCCTTGGCCTCCCCCAGGCTCAAGCCCCCGATGGCGTAGCCGGGCAAGTCCAACGAGACGAGGTAGTCCGCCGACTGGTGCCGCAGTTCGGGAAAGACTCCCCCCTGGACGATGGCATACAAGGCCTGGTCATCTCTCTGCCGGGCCTCCTTGCAACGGGCTGCCCACTGGTGCGTCCGCCGCATAGCCGTCCGGGTTTTTTCAAAGCCGACGTCGCTAGGCGGGCACTCGTCCAGGGCCATAATAACATCCGCCCCCAGGGCTTCCTGGTGGCGGACGGCCAGCTCGGGGGTGAGGTGGTGCTGGCGGCCGTCGGTATGGGAGCGGAACAGCACGCCGTCGTCATCAACATCGTTCAATGTGGCCAGGCTGAACACCTGGTAGCCGCCGCTGTCGGTGAGGATGGCCCCGTCCCAGGCCATAAATTTATGTAAACCGCCCCGGCCCTCCACCACGTCTATCCCCGGCCGCAGTAAAAGGTGGTAGGTGTTAGCCAGCACCATATCAAAGCCCAGGCCCCGAATCTCATCAGGGGTTAGCGTCTTTACCGTCGCCTGGGAGCCCACCGGCAGAAAGACGGGCGTGGCCACCGTGCCGTGGGCAGTAACCAACCGGCCGGCGCGGGCGCGATTATCGGGGCAGGTCTTCTCCAGGCGGAAACCGCTTTTTTCAGCCATCGGACTAAGGCCGCAACTCATCCAGGTAGCCCTGGAGAATGACGGCGGCGGCAGCAGCATCGTCCCTGGGTTTTTTTCTGCCGCCCTTTTTGCCGCCGGCGGCCAGCAGTTGCTTGGCGGCAACCGTCGAATAGCGCTCATCACGGTACTCCAGCGTAATCTCGGTGCTTTCGGACAGTTGCTGGGTAAAGGCTTCCACCTTCCTGGCCTGGTGGTGCGATTGGCCGTCCAGGGAAAGGGGCAGGCCGACGATAACCCGGCTGACGCCATGTTCATCAATAATGCCGGTTATAGCCTTTATGACAGTGGTGTCATCGCCGCGCTTGAGAATGGTCAACGGGCTGGCCAGCATCCGCCCGGGGTCACTCATAGCCACCCCGATGTACCTGTCGCCTATGTCCAGCCCCAGAACACGCGTTTTATTTTCCAAACTGATTGATGTAATCCTTGGCCTCTTTGAGGGCCCGGTCAATACTGGCCGGGTCGCGGCCGCCGCCCTGGGCCAGGGCCGGTTTGCCACCGCCGCCGCCGCCGGCCTGCTTGGATACCTTGCCCACCAGCTTGCCGGCATGAAATCCCCTTGTCACCAGGTCTGCGGTGATGGCACTCAAGAACAGGGGCTTATTTTCATAGACGGTGCCCAGGACAATCACCACGCTGCCCAGCCGCTCCCGTAAAAGGTCTGTCATCTGGCGGAGCGTCTCCGGGCGGGAAGGCGGCACCCGGCTGGCCAGCAGTTTCACGCCGTCAACCGTCTCCACCCGGCCCAAAAGTTGCTCCACTTGGCCCCTGGCCTGCTCCAGCTCTATGGCCTCGGCCCGCTTGGTCTCCGCTTTTTCTTGCCTGGCCGTGGCTTCGGCCAGCCGGTCCTCACGCTCTTTTATAATATGGGCCTCCGCTCCCCCACCTGTAGCGGCCTCAATGCGGCGCAGGCCTGCGCCGATTGACCTCTCCCCCAAAATCTGAAACAGGCCTATCTCGCCGGTGACGCCGATATGGGTGCCACCGCACAGCTCGGCGCTGACGGGCGGCTTCCCTATCCTGAGGACACGGACATTCTCGCCGTATTTCTCACCGAAGAGGGCGGTAACGCCCTCGTCAATGGCCTGCTTGTAGGCAATCTCCGCGGAGGTGACGGGCAGGTTCTGGCGTACCTTCTCATTGACGGCCTGCTCCACCAGCCGCAGCTCGTCTGCGGTCATCGCCTTGAGGTGGGAGAAATCAAAGCGCAGCCGCTCCGGGCCTACCACCGAGCCGCGTTGCTGGACGTGCTCACCCAGTACCCGGCGCAGGGCCGACTGGAGGAGGTGGGTGGCGGTGTGGTTGCGGGCGATGTCCAGCCGCCGCGCCTCGTCCACAACAGCCTCAACCTCATCACCCACCGCCAGGCTACCGCCGGCGACGACTCCGCGGTGGACGATGATACCAGAAGGTAATTGAACAACGCCTTCCACCGGGAAACGACCATCCGGGCCGGTTATCTCCCCGGTATCGGCCACCTGGCCGCCCATCTCGGCATAAAAGGGCGTCTTTTCTATAATCAACCCCGCCTGCTGCCCTTCTTTTACCGCATCCACCAGCTTATCATCCACCAGCAGGCCGGCAACAACTGTTTTTTGCCTGAGTGTGTCGTAGCCGGTGAAGAGAGTAGCTTTCGTCATTTTGGCTATCCCGAACGCTTCAGCGGAAGGTATCCCCATAGGCTCAATTTTCTGGGATTTTCGAGCCCTCTCACGCTGCCGGGCCATCTCCCGTTCAAAGCCCTCCATATCCACCGCCAGGCCGCGCTCGGCGGCTATCTCCCTGGTGAGTTCCACGGGGAAGCCGTAGGTGTCTTGAAGTTTGAAGGCCTCCTGGCCGGAAACCTTGCACTTGACATCGCTGGCCGCCTTTGCCACCAGCGTGTCCAGCAGCACCAGGCCAGTGACCAGGGTATCATCGAAGCGCGCCTCCTCCAACCCGATAAGCTCAAGGACGAAGTCCCCCCGCTTGATAAGCTCCGGGTAGACCGGACCCATCTGTTTAATAGTCAGGTCGGCCATCTCCGCCAAAAAGGGTTCATCCAGCCCCAGTCGGCGCCCGAAGAGGGCCGCCCGCCTAAGCAGCCGCCGCAGCACGTAGCCACGCCCCTCGGCTGCCGGCATAACGCCGTCGGCGATGAGAAAGGCGATACCGCGGCTGTGCTCAGCCACTATCCGCATCGCCCTGTCCGTTTCACTATCATGGCCGTAATTATTACCGGTCAGACGAGATATGTGCTTTATCAGGGGTGAGAAAAGGTCTGTCTCATAGACCGATGTCTTGCCCTGCATAACCGCCGTCGTCCTCTCCAACCCCATGCCGGTATCAATACCCGGTTCCGATAAAGCGGTACAGCGGCCTTCTTTGTCCTGGTTATACTGAACAAAGACTAGGTTCCATATCTCGGAGAAGCGGCCGCAGGCGCAGTTGGGGGCGCAGTTCGCCTTGCGGCAGCCGACCTCCGCGCCGAAGTCGTAGTGGATTTCGCTGGAGGGGCCGCAGGGCCCGGAGTCCCCGGCCGGCCCCCAGTAGTTGTCCTCCCGGCCAAACCTCAGTATCCTTTCCGCCGGCACGCCCGTCTGCCGCCAGATGCCAAAGGCCTCATCGTCGTCTAGGAAGATGGTCACCCAGAGCCGCTCCGACTGAATCCCCAGCCGTCCCGTAACGAACTCCCAGGCCCAGGCGATGGCTTCCTCTTTGAAATAGTCGCCGATGGAGAAGTTGCCCAGCATCTCAAAAAAGGTGAGGTGGCTGGAGTCGCCGACGGACTCAATATCAGTGGTGCGGAAGCACTTCTGGACGGAGGCCAGGCGGCGGGCGAGCGGTTTCTCTTCGCCAAGGAAATAGGGTTTGAACTGCACCATGCCGGCGCTGGTTAAGAGCAGGGTGGGGTCACCATGGGGTATCAGCGAAGAGCTGGCGATTACCCTGTGCTCTTTCTCCTTAAAGAAATCCAGATAGGCGGCCCTGATTTCATCACCCGTCACCGAAACTTCACCTGCCGAGGGTCTGCTAACATAAATATTCTAGTTTAAGCGGTGGGGGCTGTCAACGAGATTTAAAGCGGAGGGGAGTCACAGCAGCCGGCGCAGCCTTTCTTTCATCTCCGGCCCCAGCCCGGGGTCTTTCAGGGTGAAGGCCACCTGGGCCGCCAGCCAGCCCAGCGGCGTGCCGGTATCGTGCCTGGTGCCCTCAAAGCGGAGGGCGTATACAGGCTGTTTCTTCAGCAGCAGCGCCAGGGCGTCGGTAAGCTGAATCTCGCCACCCTTGCCCGGTTTGGTGGCCTGGATGGCGGCGAAGACCTGGGGTGTCAGGATATAGCGGCCGACGATGCCCAGGTTGGACGGGGCCTCCGCCGGCGCCGGTTTCTCCACCAGGCCGCTCACCCGGCAGGTATCCCCAACCACTTCGGTGGGATTTATTATGCCGTACTTTCGGCTTTCCCGGGGGCTTACGGCCTCTACAGCCAGCACACTGGCCTGGAACTGTTCATAGACGACCAGCAACTGCTTCAGTGCCGGCACCCGGCTGTCAATGATGTCATCGGGCAGGATGACGGCGAAGGGTTCATTGCCAACGGCCTCGCCAGCTGTAAGAACGGCGTGGCCCAACCCCAACCGCTCCTCCTGCCGCACATAGGATATATCGGCCATCTGGCTCAGGTGGTGCACCCGCTGCCACAGCCCCGTCTCACCCTTGCGCTTGAGAAAGGCCTCCAGCCCACTGTTGTGGCCGAAATAGTCCCCTATGGCCTCCTTGCCGGTGGCGGTTACAATGATGATATCCGTGAGGCCAGAGGCTACCGCCTCCTCCACGGCGTAGTGAATCAGCGGCTTGTCTATAAGCGGCAGCATCTCCTTGGGCACCGCCTTGGTTACCGGCAGGAACCTGATACCCCAGCCGGCGGCGACAATGACCGCCTTGCTGACCTTCATCCGGCCTCCGCTTTCTGCTGGCGGGCGAAGAGGGCGGCTCCGAGCACTCCGGCGTCGTCGCCGAGCCGGGCGGGTACTATCTTCACCGCCGACGCCGGTAGCTTGAAGGCCCTCTCGGCCACCACCTGCCTGGCCGGCTCCAGCAGCAGTTCGCCCATCTTGGCCACACCGCCGCCGATGACTATCATATCCGGGTTGAAGATGTTGACTATATTGGTCAGGCCAATCCCCAGGTAGACCGCCGCCTGACGGACAACCTCTCCGGCCAGGCCGTCACCATTCCGGGCGGCGGCGGCCACATCTCTGGCGGTGATGCTCTCTATCTTGCCGCCACAAGCCTGGCTCAGGGCCGAGGCCCGGCCCTTCTTTAGGCGCTCTATGGCTTCCCTGGCTATGGCCCGGCCCGAGGCCAGCGACTCCAGGCAACCGCAGTGGCCGCAGGTGTCCTCAGGCCCGTTGACATCTATCACCATATGCCCCAGTTCACCGGCGCTGCCGCTGGAGCCCAGGTACAGCTGGCCGTTCACAATAAGACCGCCGCCGACGCCGGTACTGATGGTAAGGTAGACCAAATTATCAAGCCCCCGGCCCGCCCCCAGCCGGTGCTCGCCCAGGGCGGCGGCGTTGGCGTCATTGACCAGTGCCGTATAGACGCCGTACCTTGCGGACACCAGGTCCCGCAGGGGAACGTCTTCCCAGCCGGGCAGATTGGGAGAGACGGTTATCAGCCCCCTGGCTGAATCTATTATACCGGCGGCGGCCAGGCCGATAGCG
>DAOUZU010000073.1 GCA_030665535.1 Dehalococcoidia bacterium | reverse complement strand
TGATGTTCCGAGGGAAGCCATCAAGGACCGCTCCCTTGGAGCCGGACGCCGCTAACTGCCCTTTCACCAGTTCAATTGTAATATCGTCGGGGACCAACTCCCCCTTTTCCAAAAAGCTCTTTACTTTTTCCCCCAGCTCGTCGCCCCGGCTAGCCGCTTGCCGGAACAGGTCGCCAGTGGCGATATGTAAAATATCCAGCTTTCTGGCTATGGCAACTGCCTGCGTTCCTTTGCCAGAGCCGGGTGCGCCTATAAAAGCTATATTATACAACTATCCGTCCTACTTGATAAAGCCCTCATAGCGCCTCATCACCAGCTGCGCCTCCATCTGCTTCATCGTATCGAGGACGACACCTACGACGATGAGCATGCCGAAGCTGGAAAGCTGGATTACCTGGACATCTGTAACCTCACGCACCAGGAACGGCATTATGGCCACGCCACCCAGAAAAAGGGCACCGGCCCAGGTTATCCGGTTGATAACACCGTCCAGATAGCTGGATGTCTGCTTGCCCGGCCTGATACCGGGAATAAAGCCGCCCTGCCGCTGCAAGGTGCCCGCAAGGTCTTGTTGCTGAAAGATGACCTTGGTATAGAAAAAGGCAAAGGCTACCACCATAAAGAAGAAGAGTCCCCAGTAGAAGAGGCCCAACGGCAGCGCCGCATCCGGCTGGAAGAGGTTAACGATAGTGTTGGCGAAGTTGGGATCGACTCCGGCCGGGTTGGCGAAGTAGCTGGCCACGACGCCGGGGAAGACCACCAGGGCCATAGCGAAGATAAGGGGAATCATACCGGCGGTGTTGACCCTTAAGGGGATATGGGTGGAGCCGGCCTGCCGGTACATACGGCCGCTCTTAATGACCGTCTTGGCATACTGCACCGGTATACGGCGGTGAGCCTCGGTAAAAATGACTATCACCGCCGTCGTCGCCAGAGCCAGAACCGCCAGCAGCACCAGGCCGCCTATCTGATCCTGGGCCAAAAAGCCCTGGCCTATCTGCTCCGGCAGGCTGGACACGATACCGGCAAAGATTATAATGGAAACGCCGTTGCCGATGCCGTAATTCGTAATCTGCTCGCCCATCCAGACTAGGAACACAGTGCCGGCTATCAGGGCCGCCACGATGGCCACCGTGGGTAGAAGCTCCGTAGAGGCGATAACGCCCTCACGCTGCAGAAGCACCAGCTGCCCGTAGCCGGACATACCGGCCAACGGTATCATCAGCCAGTGGGTGATAAGGTTAATGCGGTTGCGGCCGGCCTCGCCTTCCTGGGACATGGCCTGGAGGCGGGGGATTACCGGCGTCATCAGCGTCATCACAATGGAAGCGGTGATATAGGGGAAAACGCCCAGGGCGACGATACTGAAGAACTTCAGGGCGCCGCCGCTGAAGAGATCGTAGAGGCCGAGCAGGGCGTTGCGCTCAAAGAGGGCTGAGAGAGCATCGGCATCCACACCGGGCAGGGGCACATGGGCCATGAAACGGAATACCACCAGTATGCCTAGGGTTATAAGTATGCGCCGCCTCAGGTCCGGCAGGCTGAAGGCGTCAAACATCGCCTGCAAAAGGCGGGGTCTTGATTGCTTTGGTGACACCCTAGACTACCTCTGCCTGGCCGCCGGCGGCCTCTATCCGGGCTTTGGCAGTAGCCGAGAACTTGTTCGCTCTTACCACCAGGGCGTGCTTAATCTGGCCGTCGGCCAGTATTTTTACAGGCTTGCGCAGTGATTTTACCAACCCGGCGGCCACTAGTTTCTCTGCTGTCACCTCGCTGCCGGCGCTGAAGACATTGAGCTTATCCAGGCTGACAATTGCGTACTCTATGCGGAATATGTTGGTGAAGCCACGCTTGCGCGGCAGGCGCTTGATAAGCGGTAACTGCCCGCCCTCAAAGCCGGGTTTGCGAGAATAGCCGGAGCGGGACTTCTGCCCTTTCAGGCCACGGCCGGAATAGGTGCCACGGCCGCTGCCATCGCCACGGCCGACCCGCTTTCTGTCCTTCTTGGCGCCTTCTGGTGGCGCCAGCTCATGCTGCCTCACCACCTAAGCCTCCTCCACATGAACGAGGTGTCTCACCTTGATAATCATTCCCCTTATGGCGTTCGAGTCATCGTGGATGACACTCTGGTTCATCCTCTTGAAGCCCAGTGCCTTGAGTGTCCTCTTCTGGTCTATGGCATAGCCGATGCCGCTTTTTACCTGGGTGATACGGATTTTAGCCACCGGCGGATACTCCTTCGTTCTCTGGTGCCGCTTTGCGCCGGGCTACCTCTTCCTTGGGAATCCTCAGGCGCGACAGGCCCAGCATGGTGGCCTTGGCCACGTTTATCTGGTTGGCGCTGCCCAGGGACTTGGTTAAGATATCCTTTATGCCTGCGGCTTCAACCACAGCGCGGACGCTGCCGCCGGCGACGACGCCAGTGCCCGGTGCCGCCGGTTTTAGCAGCACCTTAGCGGCGCCGAAATTAATCGTAATCTGATGGGGAATGGTGGGCCCGGCCAATTTCACCTTTATCAACCTCTTCTTGGCGTTGGTGGCGGCCTTGTTGATGGCCGCGGGCACCTCTTTGGCCTTGCCCACACCGAGACCGACATAGCCATGGCCGTCCCCGGTAACCATCAGAGCGGTGAAAGAAAGACGCTTACCCCCCTTTACCACCTTAGTAACACGGTTGATATTCATCAATTTATCGTTGAGTTCAAGGTCCTGCGAATTTATCATGCTTTTCACTTCAGTAGGCATTAGAACTTGAGCCCTCCCTTGCGGGCGGCCTCGGCCAGGGCCTTCACCCGGCCGTGGTACTTATAGCCGCCACGGTCAAAAACTACCTGCGTAATACCCGAATCCACCGCCCGTTTGGCCACCAGTGCGCCCACCAGTCCGGCCTGGGCCGTTTTGTTCTTGCCGTCAAGCTTCGTTTTCAGCTCGGCATCAATGGTGGACGCTGCCGCCAGGGTGTGCCCCTGGGTGTCGTCAATCAACTGAGCATAGATATGGTTCAAGCCCCGGAAAACAGAAAGACGGGGCCTCTGACCCGAACCGCTTACCTTGGCCCGAACCCTTAGGTGCCGGCGCATGCGCCCTGCCCTTGTTTTTTCTGTCATTACTCCGCCATACCCTTTCCTACGGCCTTGCCCGCCTTGAGGGTGATTACCTCACCGGCGTAGCGCACCCCCTTGCCTTTGTAGGTGTCAGGCGGGCGTATGGCCCTTATCTCGGCGGCCACCTGGCCGACGACTTGTTTATTAATCCCGGTGACCTTGACCCGGTTGGCCCCCTCCAGGGAGAAGGTTATTCCCGGCGGCGGCACTTTCTCTACCAGGTGGGAGAAGCCGAGACGGAAGACAAGCTTGTCGCCATCCTTCTCCGCCCGATAGCCGACGCCGACTATCTCCAGGGTCTTCTCAAAGCCTTTGGTCACGCCTTCCACCATGTTGGCCACCAGGCTGCGTGTCAGCCCGTGGAAGGCGGCATCCTGTTTACTATCCGAGGAGGGCGTAAATATCAACTGGTTGCCCTCCTGGTTGATGGCTATTTCAGGGCGAAGGCTATGTTTCAGCTCACCCTTGGGCCCGGTAACGACGGCCTGGCCGCCCTTTAGCTCCACCTTTACCCCCAGTGGTAGCGTTATCGGCATTTTTCCTACTCTAGACATTTCCCTTTCTCTCTACCAGACCTTGCATAGGAGCTCGCCGCCTATGCCCTGGCGCCAGGCCTGATGGCCGACCATAACCCCTTGTGATGTCGAGACTATGGCGATACCCAGTCCCCCGTAGACGCGCGGTACCTCCCCGGCCTGTACGTATATTCTAAGGCCCGGCTTGCTCACCCGTTCCAGGCCGGCGATAATGGGACGGCTGTTTTCATCATATTTAAGATGTATTTTTATGCGCCGCTTCGTGCTGCTGCCAATGACCTCGTATTTCGAAATAAAGCCCTCCGCCTTAAGAATCCTGGCGATGTGAATCTTCATCCGTGAAGCCGGCACCAGCAGCGTGTCATGCCTGGCCATAACGGCGTTGCGTATTCTGGTCAGCGTATCGGCTATCGGATCAGAGACGGCCATTATTTCCCCCAAATATTTCAGTATATTTCATTCTACCAACTGGACTTTCTCACCCCGGGTATCTGCCCGGCTGAAGCCATTTCGCGGAAGCAGATGCGGCACAGGCCGAAGTGCCGCATATAGGCCCGCGGCCGGCCGCAGACAAGGCAGCGGTTATGCTGCTGAACCGGGTATTTCGGCGTCCGCTGGAATTTTACTATCTTAGATTTCTTGGCCATAACGCTCCTAGTCCTTGCTGAAAGGCATGCCCAGCTGCTCCAGCAGGCGCTTCCCTTCCTCATCGTTACGGGCGGTGGTGACGATGGAGACTTCCATCCCGCGCTGCTTGTCTATCTTATTGTAATCTATCTCCGGAAATATAGTCTGCTCTTTTATGCCCAGGCTATAGTTGCCGCGCCCGTCAAAACTATCCACCGAAACCCCCTGGAACTCGCGCAGGCGGGCCAGGGCAATCCTGGTGAGCCTTTCAAAAAACTCGTACATCCGCTGACCGCGCAGGGTCACCTTAAGGCCCACCGGCATACCCGTCCGCAGGCGGAAGGCGGCGATAGATTTCCGGGACCGGGTGGTGATGGGGTGCTGACCGGAGATGGCCGTCAGGTCTGCCTCGGCCGCTTCCAGGGCCTTGGCGTTGTCTATCGCCTCACCGACGCCGATATTGAGCACAATCTTCTCCAGCCGCGGCACCTGCATCAAGTTCTTGTAGCCGTGTTTCTCCATAAGGGCGGCGGTAGCCTCATTAAAGTATTTATCCCTCAGCTTAGACACTAGTCAACCACCTCACCGCAGGCCTTGCAGAAACGCACCTTCTTGCCGTCCGCCAGCAGGCGCCGGCCAACCCGGGCCGGCTTGCCGCACTTCTCACAGAGCAGCATAACGCTGGACACGTGAATGGGCGCCTCGCGCTCTATTATTCCCGCCTGGCGCGCCTTGCCGGTGGGCCGGGCGTGCTTCTTTATCATATTGATGCCATCAACCAACAGGCGCTCTTTCTTGGGAATGGCAACCCGCACCTTTCCCTTTTTGCCCTTGTCCCGGCCGGCGACAACCAGCACCGTATCATTCTTCCTAATCTTCATTACCGCCTATAATACCTCCGGCGCCAGTGATATTATCTTAGTGTAGTTCTTGTCTCTGAGCTCTCTGGCCACCGGGCCGAATATCCGCGTCCCCATGGGGTTGTTTTTCTCATCCAGTATCACGGCGGCATTCTCATCAAACTTGATGTGTGAGCCATCGGAGCGGCGGTAGGGCTTGGCGGTGCGAACGACGACGGCCCTGATAACGGTGCCCTGCTTGACCACCGCCTCCGGCGTGGCCCTTTTGACAGTGGCCACTATGAGATC
>DAOUZU010000079.1 GCA_030665535.1 Dehalococcoidia bacterium | reverse complement strand
GCTCGTACTGGGTGTGGGCAATACGCTATTCGGCGATGACGGATTTGGCCCGGCAGTGGCAGAGTACCTAAACGGCCACTGTCGGGTCCCGTCTGATGCCACCGTTTTAGATATTGGCACCGGGGTCAGGGAGATACTGTTTGATATTATCCTCAGCGAGCGTAGGCCGAAGAGGATAATCGTCGTGGATGCCCTACAATGCGGCCGGGAGCCGGGGGAAGTCTTCACTGTTTCCATTGAAGAAGTACCCAAGACCAAGGCCCACGATTTCTCGGTGCATATGCTGCCCACCACCAATATGCTCAAGGAGCTCAGGGACCTGTGCCATCTGGAGGTGGTGGTAATTGCCGCCCAGCCCAAGGGTATTCCGGATGCCGTGGAAAGCGGGCTTTCTAAAGAGATGAAGAAGGCAGTTGTCGAAGCGGCGAAGTATATATCCGATAACTATTTCTAGAGAACTGTTCTCTAGAAGACAAAGAAGAGCCTGGAGTTAACTCCAGGCTCTTTGCTTTTATCTGGAAGCAGGTAGCCGCCTATTCTTCCTCTCCCCACTTTTGCATAAGCTCCTTGATGCGCTGGGCCAGCTTAGCGTCCGATCGCAGGCGCTCTATGAAGATGGGGCAGCCTTCAAGGATTGAGTTCTGCGCCGCCTGGGCCATCCCGGAGATAAGGTTCTGGATGCCCAAGTCCGCCTGTTGTTGTATGTTGGTCCCGGGGTTTGAGGCCTCCAACTGGCGGCGGATGTCCTCGGCGGTGAACTTCATCGGCATCACGCAGGACTTATACCAAGGGCACTCCTTGCACTGGACTATACCGTAGGCTTCGTTAAGTACATCACCCATATCTAATCCTCATCAACTATCTGACTCAGGAAGCCGTCTATCTGCCCCTTGCTGGAGAAGGATCCCAGCCGCCTCTCTATAATTATACCATTCTCATCTATGAAAAAGGTAGTCGGGATGGCGGTGACATCGTACTGGAGGGCGACGCTCTTCTGGCTGTCAAGAAGGGTCGGGAAGGTAAAATGACCGTCCTCCATGAACTGCCGGGCAGTTGCAGCGGACTCCCCCAGGTTGATGGAAAGTATCACCAGCAACGTCGTCGTGGCTAGCCTCTCAACATAGACGGCCTGAATGTCCGGCATCTCGCTGCGGCAGGGGCCGCACCAGCTGGCCCAGAAGTTGAGCATCACCGGCCGCCCCCGCAGGCTGGAGAGGGTAACGGTTTGACCGTTAAGGTCTTTAAGGGTGAAGTCGGCGGCCAGGTCGCCCACCCGGCTGCCTACCGTACCGTTACCGGATGGCCCGGAAGATGTGCAACCGGCAACTGTGAGGGTAAGGGCCAGCACCAATAAAACGAGGAATGCCTTTATCTTCATTCTAACGCTTACCCCACCGCTATTATATCACGGCAAAAACCAGTCAAGGTTGCCTGTTAAGATAACGATGCCCACCACCACTAGCGCCAGCCCGCCAATAGTGTAAATACCTACTGAGTAGCGGTTGATGGCCCTGAGAACCGGGCGTATGGCGCCGAAGGCGACACCGACTACGAGGAAGGGCAATCCCAGCCCCAGAGAGAAGGTCAGCAGCAGATAGGCCCCCTGCCAGGCCGTGTCCGAACTTAGGGCCAGCGTTAGTATACTGCCCAGAATGGGGCCGACACAGGGCGTCCAGGCCAGGGTGAAAATGCCGCCAGTTAAAAAGGAGCGCAGGTAGCCGGGACTGGAGCCCAGTGAAGGGGAGAGCCGCTTTTCAAAGTTCAGCCAGGATATTTTCAAGGATGCCAGCATCAAAAGGCCGAATATGATGAGCAGACTGCCGGTTATATTCTGCACCACCGGCGAGTTAGGGTTGATGACCACCCCGGCCAGGCCAACCAGGGCGCCCATCAGGGTGAAGACCAGGCTGAAGCCGAGGACAAAGCTCAGGGAGTGAAGGAAAAGGCGGCGTCGGCTGGCCGAAGCACTCTCCAGGACATCCGGCCCGGCCAGGCTGGCGAAGTATACCGGCACCATCGGCAGCACGCAGGGGGTGACGAAGGAGACCAGGCCAGCGCCGAAAGCGGCCAGGAGGGTTACATTCTCCAAAGTTTCTCCTTGGGTAAAGGTTGCTATGAAGCGTGGATATTATATAATGATGGTTGGGCTAAAGCCAATAGGAGAAGGAACAACAATGTTGCCTTTAAGCTTCAGCAAGATATCAACCTATCAGACCTGCCCCTTGAGCTACAAGTTCCAGTATGTTGACAAACTGCCGACCGGGGAAAAGTGGTACTTTAGCTTCGGGTCAACCCTTCACCTGTGCGCTGAACACTTCTTCAGGGTGAAGGTACCGCCGCCGCCTTCCCTTGATGAGCTGCTGACTTTCTACGATGAGACCTGGCTTTCCGGGGGTTATGAGTCGGCAGAGGAAGAGGAGCGATACCGGGCCTATGGCCGCCAGGTACTGACCCGGTTCTGGGAGTTGCACAACGCCGATTTCAGACCGCCTTTGGCGGTGGAGCGCAAGTTCTCCATTGATATCGATGGTATCCGCCTGAGGGGTGTCATTGACCGGGTGGATAAACTGGATAGCGGTCTTTCCATTGTGGACTACAAGACAAATCAGCAGCTTTTCACCAAGGAATATGTGGCGGATAATCTTCAGCTCACCCTTTACCAGATGGCCGCCGACCAGCTCTGGGCGCTGCCGGTGGAGAAGCTGACCCTCTATCACCTGCGCTCAAACACCGCCTGTAGCTGCGGCCCCCGGACGGCGGCGCAATTGGAGGCGGCGAAGAACCTGGTGCTGGAGGTGGCCGAGAGCATCGCCCGGCAGCAGTTCCCCGCTACGGAAAACCCGTTCTGCCCCTGTGATCATGCCCGCTACTGCCCCTACTATAAACACAAATATTTACCCGCACAGCAGGAACTACCGGGGGAGGAGACGCTGCCAGCCCTTGCGATAGGGGAGGCCATTGAGGAATACGTCTCCCTCCAAGGCCGCATAAAGGAGCTGGAGGCGCAGCTTAAAGATATCAGGCAGGCCATCACCGGATATTGCCAGGCAGAGGGCCTGGGCCGCGTCTATGGACAGGAGCACGCCATAACATACAAGCTGGTGAGCAGGGCCGGCTTCAGTGAGGATGAGGTAAAGGCCCTGCTGGAGCCGCAGGGACTGTGGCCGCGGGTACTCGGCCTGGACCGTGCCCGCCTGGAGCAGCTTCTCAGTGACGAGGCGGTCTCCGGTGAACTCAAGGAGAAGCTGGAGGCGCTGAGAAAGGTCATATCGCAGTCCCCCCATCTCTGGGTCAGGCGGCTGGCCGAGGAAGAGTAGAAGCCCCCGGATACAGCCAAATTAGGCATATATGCCTAGTCAAATTAGGCCTTTTGGCCGATGGCACCACCGGCTAAAAATGATACTATGGAGGGTGCGTGTCCGTTAGTTGTCATAACGGCAGTTGCCCCGATAGCCAGCAAAGCTGTATAATGATTCATGGCGAGCCGGTTACGGCTTGCCTGTTAATGTTGCTGGAGATTTAATGAAAGTCTATCACATAGCCTATGAGCAGTCCTATCAGTCCCTGGACTTCCATTTCTGGACCGGCTGCAATCTCCAGTGCCGCGGTTGTTATTTAAACTACGAGAAACTGGATTTCGGCTTATTGGATGATCCGGTAGCGCAAATAGCTGTCCAGCAAAGGGAATCCCCGCCGCAGAAGTTCCTGTCATTTGACGAGGTAATGGCTTACGTTGAACCCCTCAAGATTAAGTATGCCGTATTTATGGGTGATGAGGCCGCCCTTGACCCGGAGCTGCCCAAACTGGCCTGGACACTGCACCAAAAGTTTCAATCCTACAATATAATCCTCACTAACGGGCGCAAAATGATAGATCTGGAGGATATTGACGAGGTTATCTTCAGTATCAAGGCCATCTCTGAAGATATCCACCGGGACTATACCGGCCATTCCAATAAGATTATCCTGGAGAACTTCGCCAAGATGTACCGCAGCGGTAAGAAGCTCCAGGCGGAGACGGTTCTCATTCCGGAGTACATAGACCCCAAAGAGGTGGAGAGGGTGGCCAAGTTCGTGGCCAGCGTTGATAAGAACATCACCTTCAGGATTGATTCCTTCTTTGAGGTGCCGGGCTGCCCCTGGCGGTCAGCCACCAAGGAGGAGGTGGAGGAAGCCGCCGCTCTGGCTAAAAAACATCTCAACAATGTCACCTGCCTGACATTGGATATGAAGAGGCTGGGTGATAAAGCGGTGAAGGTATTCTAGATATGTCACTCAAGACCGGGGCTAAGGTGGGTGTTAAAACGGGCATGAAGCTCAACCAGAACGCCCTTCGCGTTCTGGAGAAAAGATACCTGAAGAAGGACGACAAGGGGAACATCATTGAAACCCCTGAGGACATGTTCCGCCGTGTCGCCCATGCAGTGGCCGCCGCCGAGCTAATCTATAATGACAAGACTGATGTGAAACCCTGGGAGAACGAGTTCTACCGCCTGATGACTAGCCTGGAGTTCCTGCCTAACTCACCGACACTACTCAATGCCGGCCGTGAGCTGGGGCAGCTTTCAGCCTGCTTTGTGCTGCCGGTTGACGATTCGGTGGAGTCCATATTCAACACCGTTAAGCAGACGGCCATCATCCATAAAAGCGGCGGCGGTACCGGCTTCTCCTTCTCCCGCATAAGGCCGGCCAATGATGAAGTGGGCGGTCAGACGGGTATCGCCCGGGGCACTGCCGACCTTATCAATGTCTTCTCGGCGGCCGCCGATTACATCAAGCAGGGGGGTGTCCGCCGCGGTTGCAACTCGGTGGTGCTCAATGTGGACCACCCCGATATCCTCAGTTTCATGGTGGCCAAGGACGACCCCAACATACTGACCAACTTCTATATTTCTATCGTCGTCACCAACGCGTTTATGGAAGCGGTGAAGAAGGGCGATGATTATGACCTCATAAACCCGCATACCGGGAAGGTGGCCGGCAGGTTGAGCGCCAGGATGGTCTTTGACAAGGTTGTGGATCAGGCCTGGAAAACCGGCGACCCCGGCCTTGTGTTTATTGACCGCATAAACGAGGACAATCCCACCCCCCTCCTGG
>DAOUZU010000104.1 GCA_030665535.1 Dehalococcoidia bacterium | reverse complement strand
CATTGCCCCTCCTGCCAAGGCGAGCTTACCGAGCCCCGCCAGTTCAACCTGATGTTCAAGACATTTGTAGGCTCGGTTGAGGACGAGGCCGGCACCGTCTATCTGCGGCCGGAGACGGCCCAGGGCATTTTCGTCAATTTCCAAAACGTGCTGGATACCACCAGGAAGAAGCTGCCCTTCGGCATCGCCCAGATGGGCAAGGCCTTCCGCAATGAGATAACCACCGGCAACTTCATCTTCCGCAGCCGGGAATTTGAGCAGATGGAGATTGAATACTTCGTCAAACCGGACACGGGCGACGAGTGGTTCGAATACTGGCTCAACGAACGCCTCAACTGGTACACAAGGCTAGGCATGAAAAAGGAGAACCTGCGCCTTCATCCCCACAGTAAAGATCAGCTGGCCCACTACGCCCGCTGTTGTAGCGATATTGAATACCTCTTCCCGATGGGCTGGGCTGAGCTTGAGGGCATCGCCAACCGGGGTGACTTCGACCTCCGCCAGCACGCCGCCAAAAGCGGCAAGAACCTGGACTACTTTGACGAGGAGGCCAAGGAGAGCTACCTGCCCCACATCATCGAGCCTTCAGCTGGGGTGGATCGCTCTTTTCTTGCCTTCCTGCTTGACGCCTACGACGAGGAGCCGGACAAGGACGCTATAAGAGTGGTACTCCGCCTCCATCCGGCCCTGGCCCCCTTTAAGATAGCCGTACTGCCCTTAAGCCGTAAAGAGGTGCTGGCCAAGGTGGCTAAAGAGATATACGCCGGTCTGCGCCGGAACTGGCGCGTTAGCTACGACGACGCCCAGAGCATCGGCCGCCGTTACCGCCGCCAGGATGAAATAGGAACCCCTTTCTGCGTCACGGTTGATTTCCAATCCCTGGAGGATAACCAGGTGACCATCCGGGAGCGCGACTCAATGAAGCAGATAAGAGTGCCCATCGGTGACCTGGACGCCACGCTGGCAGCCAAGCTCGGCGGCGAGGTCTTTAATACCAACCTGATACGGGGCGCCGATTGAAGGTTGGGAAATAGAATGAAAATCATTCACTTCGCCGACCTCCACCTGGGCGTGGAAACCTATGGCAAACCCGACCCCGCCACCGGCCTCTCCTCCCGTCTGGCCGACTTCCTGACCTCCCTGGATACGCTGGTTGACTACGCCCTGGAGAACCAGGTAGATCTTGTCCTTTTCTGCGGCGATGCCTACAAGAGCCGGGATCCCAACCAGACGCAGCAGCGCGAGCTGGCCCGCCGCATCAACCGCCTTTCCGCCGCCGGCATCCCCGTCTTCCTGTTGGTGGGCAACCACGACCTGCCCAACGCCATCGGCCGGGCTACGGCCACCGAGATTTTCGATACCCTGGCCGTCGAAAACGTCCACGTCTCCGGTAAGCCCGGTATCTACAAGGTGCCGACACCATCCGGCGTCATCCAGATAGCCACCCTGCCCTGGCTCCGACGTAGCGCCCTAGTGGCCAATCTTAACCGTGAAGATGCGAACAGCCTTAGCTTTGATGAGCTGAACCGGGAGTTGGAAAAGGTGCTGACGGGTATTATCAGCGACCACGCCCGGCAGATTGACCCCGGGCTGCCGACTATCCTGGCGGCCCATGTCTGGGTCTCCGGTGCCAGGCTGGGCACGGAGCGGCAGATAACCATAGGCCAGGAGCATACCCTGCTGCCCGGCATCGTCGCCCTGCCCGTCTTTGACTACATCGCCCTGGGCCACATACACCGCCACCAGGTGCTCCAGCAGGAACCGCCCGTTGTTTACGCCGGCAGCCTTTCCGCGCTGGACTTCGGCGAGGAGGGTGATGAAAAGGGCTTCTATCTGGTGGATATTGAGCCGGATGGGGAGACAGGCGGAAGGCGCGTGTCTTTTGAGTTTCACCCCGTAGCCGGCCGCCGCTTCCTGACTCTGAGCGCCGATATTACCGCCGACGACGCCGACCCCACCGCCACCGTGCTGGAGGCCATCGCCGGCCAGGACGAGAATATCAAGGGGGCCATCGTCCGCCTCCAGATACGCCTGCCGGTAGAGATTGAAGGACAACTAAACGACAGCGATATCCGCGCCGCCCTGGCCGAGGCCCACTATTTCGCCATCGCCAGGGAGATCAACCAGGAAACACGCCCCCGGCTGGGGGACCACACCGCCGAGGACATAACCCCCGTCGAGGCGCTTAAGGCCTACCTGGCCAGCAAGAAGTACTCACAGAAGCAGTCGGCCAAACTCCTCAAGCATGGTCGTGAGCTTATACAGAAACTGGGCAAAGAACAGGGCTAGACGATACCATCAGTTAAAACTAACCTCTTTTTATTGCATATTTGCAGTGCTATACTTATGAACCATAATCGCCAGGAGGTAGCAATATGTTACCACGCAAGTCCAAGACAGACCCCCGGATAATAGAGATGCCGCCGCAGATAATGGCCGTCGTCCGTGGTAAAGGCTCCCCGGATGAACTCTTCCCCGTGGTTATGCCGGCCCTGTACGGCTCTGTCTATACACTCAAGTTTGACCTTAAAAAGAAGGGGCTGCCCACCTTCAAGGTCACCGGCCTGCGGGGCCGCTACCCGGACGCCGACACCACCCCCAAGGAGCAGTGGTCAATAACCCTCGGCCTGCCCGTCCCCAATGATACCGCCTCCCTGCCGCAGAAGGTGTCCGAGGTTGAGGTAGCCCTGGAGACCTGGTCCTACGGCACCATGGCCCAAATACTGCATATCGGCGCCTACGACCAGGAGACGCCCACTATTGAAACACTACAGCGCTTCATTGAGGAAAACGGCTACGAAATGGCCGGCGACCACGAAGAGGAATATCTGACCTCGCCGGACGCCAAGGTAGTCAAAACCCTCATCCGCTACCCGGTGAAAAAGAAGGCAAACTAGGATGGCCGGCAGTAGTAACGACTAATAGTCCACGCTTTTCGGCGGCGGCTTGATGTTGGCGTCATAGCGACGGCGGCGCCACTCTGCCAGGCATTTCTGCCCTTCGTCGTCGCTTAAGACGTTCCAGTAGCGGTAGTGGTCGGAGACATAGAAGCGGGGCGAGAAGTCGGTGCTTACTGTTACCACCCTGTCGGCCACCTTCTCCACCTTCTTGACAGCCAACGCCGACGCCGCCGGCACAGCAGCCACTATCTCGGTGGGATGCTTGCGGCGAATAGATTCTACGGCAGCCAGCATCGTATAGCCTGAGGCCAAACCGTCGTCAACAATTATGGCGATTTTCTCGCTCACCGACGAGAGGGGCCGACTGCTGCGATAGAGCAGGCTACGCTGCTGGATGTCCCCCCTCACCTTGCTCACCTGGTAGCTTATCTGCTGCTGGGTCAGCCCCATCCTTTTGACCATCTCCTGGTTATAGATAACGGTGCCGTCATCGGCCACGGCGCCGAAGCCGCCCTCCGGCCGGAGCGGCAGGGGGAGCTTGCGGGATATAACCAGATCCAAGTCTGCCCCCAGAGCCAGGGCCACCTGTAAAGCCACCGGCACGCCGCCGTTGGGAATAGCCAACACGACAACCGGCTTGCCCCGGTACTGCATCAGCTTTTCCGCCAACTGCCGGCCGGCATCAAAGCGGTTCTCAAAGATGGGCTTCTGCCGTGGGTATTCCATATTCGTCTCCTTATTATCTCCGCTTCATTCTACTAGCTTGAAGGCATTCACATCCACCAGTCCCTTATCAGTGAGCCTTAGTTCCGGTATTACCGGCAGCGCCAGGAAGGACAGGGTGGCGAAGGGCGAAGGCAACTTCGTGCCCAGCCCGGCGGCCAGTCCCTGGAGAGATTCCAATCCGTCCACTACCTCTTCCAGTGGCCGGTCAGACATCAGCCCGGCGATGGGCAAGGCCAGGCTGCCGGTAATCCGCCCCCCGGCGGCTACTGCCAATCCACCGTTAAGCCGCTCCACCTCTTTGATGGCGGCTAATATGTCCTCGTCACTGGCGCCGACGGCGATTATATTATGTGAATCGTGGGCGATTGATGA
>DAOUZU010000090.1 GCA_030665535.1 Dehalococcoidia bacterium | reverse complement strand
GTAGATTTCGACGAGCTTGCCCGGGTCGGCTCCATGATGGGCTCCGGCGGCATGATAATAATAGACGAGGACAACTGCATGGTAGACATCGCCCGCTATTTCCTGAGCTTCCTGGAGGGCGAATCCTGCGGCAAGTGCGTTCCCTGCCGCGAAGGCCTGAAGAGAATGCGTGAGGTGCTGGACGGCATCACCCAGGGCAGGGGAGAGGAAGGCGATATCCAGCTTCTGGAGGAGCTTTCAACAACCCTTACCGAAGGTTCGTTGTGCGCCCTGGGGGGCACGGCGGCCAACCCGGTTACTTCCACCCTGCGCTACTTCCGGGATGAGTACGAGGCTCATATCAAGGAAAAACGCTGCCCCGCCGGCGTCTGTAAAGAATTAATAACCTACGCCATTATCCCTGAAAATTGCCCCGGCTGCGGGTTGTGCGTCAAGCCCTGCCCGGTAGATGCCATTACCTCCATGGGCAAGAAGAAACCGGTTATCCTGGACGAAGAAAAATGCACTCGCTGCGGCGCCTGCTACGAGGTCTGCCGGCTCGGTGCGGTAGAGGTAAGATAGAGGAAAATATGATTACGCTGACCATTGATGGCAGGAAGGTACAAGCCGAAGAAAGGCAGACGGTGCTGGATGTCGCCCGCCAGAACAATATCTATATCCCTACGCTGTGCGTTAATGAGTCCGTGCAACCCTACGGCTCCTGCCGCCTGTGCCTGGTTGAAGCCACCAGGGGCAAGAGGACGCGTTTGGTGGCTTCCTGCCTGTACCCGGCGGCGGATGGTCTTGACATAAAGACAGATTCGGAGAAGATAAGCGCCGTCCGCCGTATGATAGCAGAACTGCTGCTGGCCAGGTGCCCCCAGTCGGCGGAGGTTAAGGCACTGGCCGACAAGTTGGGTGTCGGCCAGCCCAGGTTCAAGGTTGAGGACGAGGACAACCTCTGCGTCCTCTGCGGCCTGTGCACCCGCGTTTGCGAAGAGGTAGTTGACCAGAGCGCCATCAGTCTAGTCAACCGGGGCACCCAGCGCGAGGTTTCTATACCTTTCAACGAAAACTCGGACGCCTGTATCGCCTGCGGCTCCTGCGCCTATGTCTGTCCTACCGAAGCCATAACCCTAGAGGACGCCGGTGGCACCAGGACAATCACCATGCCCAACTGTCGCATGGAGTTCAAAATGAGTCAGTGCCCCGACTGCGGCGACTACTGGGCCCCGGAAAAGCAGCTTAAGTGGATGGCTGAAAAAGCCAACATTTCGCCGGAGGTCTTCAGCCTCTGCCCCGATTGCCGAAGCTAGGCCCGCCTCACTGATTGACCCCCTCCGATCTTGTTGCTAAACTTAGGCAGCGGGGTGTGGCGCAGTCCGGTTAGCGCGCAGCGTTTGGGACGCTGAGGTCGGAGGTTCGAGTCCTCTCACCCCGACCATCTTTCCCCCAGAATACCCCGGTAAGAAGCGGAAGCGGAGGTGGTATGAATACAAGACTAATTGTCGGCCTCACCGTGCTAGCTGGGGTGGTCGTTCTCCTTATCAACGGGCTGATGTCCCGCGGTGGTGATGCTATTGAACTGAACGGCGTTGAGGTGCGGGAGTACCAGGGCCAAAACCTGTCCTCCGTGCAGGACTTCCGGGAAAACTCTATTAAGGGCCCCCAGTTCATAGACGTTGACACCTACAGCCTGAAGATTAGCGGCCTGGTGGAAAGCCCCGGTAGCTATACCTACGATGAAATAGTAGACTCCAACACCCGTTACAGCAAGGTGGTAACCCTTTATTGCGTGGAGGGCTGGGATGTAACCATCCTCTGGGAGGGGCTGCTGTTCAGCGATGTGGCGGCCGGGGCCGGGCCGCTGTCGGAGGCAACGGTGATAATCCTCTATGCCGAGGACGGTTATTCCACCTCTTTCCCCATAGAGTACCTGATGGAGAACGATATCATAATCGCCTACAAGATGAATGATATCACCCTGCCGCCGGAGAGGGGTTTTCCCTTCCAGCTGGTGGCCGAGAGCAAGTGGGGCTACAAGTGGATAAAATGGATAACGGAGATAGAGTTCTCCAATGATACCGACTACGAGGGCTACTGGGAGAGCCGCGGTTACTCCAACAGCGGCGACCTGGACGGCAGCTTATTCGACTGACAAAGCTCTTCTCCCGGATTGACTTTGGCCGCCGGGTAATAGAATAATAGACAAAACGGGAGAGGAAGGGGATTACATTGACATCAAGAGAGTTGACGCTGAATATAAACGGAGCCGATATTAAGCTTGACTATTTCGTCCAGGGATTCATAGACCATGTAATAAGCGGTATGGTTACGGCCCTTGAGGATACCGCCCAGATAAAAACACTGCAGCTTACTATTGGTGATGAAGATGTGGCCATGAATGTCAATGGCGCTGTTATTCCGCTTAACAATTTCGTCAGGACTGTGGTCCGGAATACCGTCCTCGGCATGGTCTCTTCACTGAAGGGAATTGACCGGGTGGAAAAGTTGAAATTGCACATCGCCAAGTAGGGTTCTGCCAAAAGTTTTGAGATGATGCAGCAGGAGATCTTCCCTTGAGCAAGTATGACTACGACGTGCTGGTTATCGGTGGCGGTATCGGCGGCTTTGCCTCCGCTCTAACAGCCAACGCCCTGGGCAAGAAAGTGGCCATCGTGGAGAAGGCCAAGTTGGGCGGCAACTGCACCTGGTACACCTGTATTCCCTCAAAGACCCTGGTCAAGGCGGGTAACATCTGCCACCAGCTTCAGAGCGTCAAAGACTTCGGCCTGGAAACTAAAACGCCTATTGAGTTTAATACGGACAGTGTCATGGCCCATGTCCGCTCTGTGGTGGACAAGGTGCACAATTTTGACCGGCCGGAGACCTTCGCCAGGGTCGGCATTGAGGTTATCAACGGCCGGGCCGAGTTTGTTGACCGCCGCCGTGTCCGGGTAGGTGAAAACATTATCTCAGCCAGGAACACGATTATCGCCACCGGTAGCCGTCCTTTCGTGCCCCAGATTGAAGGCATTGAGGGCATTCCCTATCTCACCAACGAGACTGTTTTTAACCTTAACACCCTGCCCAAATCTATGATAATACTTGGCGGCGGTCTTTCCGGGGTAGAGTTTTGCTCCGCCTTTGTCCGCCTGGGCGTAGAGATAACCGTCGTCGAGGCGTCTGACCGCATGCTGGCCCGTGAGGACAGGGAGTTAGTAGTCATGCTGCGCAAGCGGCTTGAGTCCCTAGGGGCCAGGATACTGACCGGCCACAAGGCACTTAAGTTCTCCGGCACCAAGGGCAAAATCAGCCTGACTGTTGAGGATAGTGAGGGAAAGACGAAGCGACTGGAAGCGGAGAGTGTCCTGATTACCACCGGCCGCCAGTTGAACCTGGAGAAGCTCGGCCTAGAAAAGGCCGGCATTAAGTATAAACTCAGGGGTATTGTCACCAATAAAAGACTACAGACCACAGCCACTAACATCTATGCCTGTGGCGATGCCGTAGGCCCTTACCAGTTCGCCACCATGGCCGAGTATCAGGGCATTATCGCCGCCCAGAATGCCATATTGCCCTTTAAGAAAAGCGTAAACTACCGAAACGTGGTCTGGGTAATCTTCACCGACCCGGAGCTGGGTCATTCCGGGATGACTGAGGATGAGGCCCGGCGTAAGTTCGGCTCCAAGATAAAGGTCTACCGCCATCGTTACAGCCGGGTACGGCGGGCGATGGTGGACGGCGCTGAGGAGGGCCTGAGCAAGTTCATCTTTGATAACCACGGCAAGCTTGTCGGTGTGCACATCCTAGGCCAGCATGCTGAAGAGCTTATCCACGAGGCCCAGCTGCTTGTGTCGTTTGACCATCGCCTGAGCAAAGTGCACAACGCTATTCACGCCTATCCCACATACTCAGAGGCGGTAATAAAGCGGATGGCAGACCTCAACTATATAGAGACGATGCGGGCCAACCCCTTCATCAGGGCAGCCTTGAAGATACTGCCCGGCTTCCGGGACAACCTTGGGTCAATAAGCGATAAACTGTGATTTGACGACTCGTTGTATAATAAATCGTTAATTTGCCTCCGCCGGAAGGGTAGGAGTTACTTGACATAAAGCGGGAGTAACTCAGCGGTAGAGTTCCTGCCTTCCAAGCAGGCTGTCGCCGGTTCGAATCCGGTCTCCCGCTCCACTAACAAAGCCGTGGGGGAATAGTATTATGGCTAATGCAACCTGGAACGGTGTCGTCCTGGCTGAAAGCGATAAGTACGAGGTGGTGGAGGGCAATATCTATTTCCCGCCGGATTCCGTCAGGTGGCAGCATCTTAGCCGCGGCGACAGGCAGTACACCTGCCCCTGGAAGGGTGAAACGGCCTACTGGGACCTTACCGTTGACGGCCAGGTGAATCCGAACTCAGCCTGGTCCTACCCCGAGCCTAAACCGGCGGCAATGAATATTCAGGGCCATGTCGCCTTCGATACGAGCAGCGTTAAAGTGGAGAAGTAGCCTCCTGCCCGGTGTAAATGAACTGTGATGGCCCGTTTTCAAAATCGCCCATCTTGATTCTACAGCCCGAATATGCTAATATTAGCTTAGACCTGAGACTGACCAATGGTTTTGTGAGGTGGTGACGAGATGCCAATTTATGAGTATGTTTGCCCAGCCTGTAACAGAAGATTCGAGTTGCTGCGCTCACGCAGCGAAAGCAATCTGGGGGCGCCATGCCCCGATTGTGAGGCCAGCGCCGACCGGGCGCTATCCAGCTTCACACATTA
>DAOUZU010000058.1 GCA_030665535.1 Dehalococcoidia bacterium | reverse complement strand
CTCTTTATGGCGCCGTCCTTTAGTTCCCACACCTGGCTGCTCTGGCAGACGGAAATCTCGTCCAGGCCGTCATCGCCGTGCACCACCAGGGCATGCCGGCTGCCCAGTCCCTTGAGCACCTGAGCTATCTTGCTACCCAGGGAGCCATCGGCGACGCCGATAACCTGCCCGCTGGCGCCGGCGGGGTTGGTCAACGGCCCCAGGATATTGAAAACGGTGCGGATACCTATCTCCCGCCTGGGAGCGGCGGCGTATTTCATGGCCGGATGGAAAAGCGGGGCGAACATGAAGCCGATGCCCACCTCCTCTAGGCAGCGGCCCACCTGGGCGGCGTCCAGGTCAATCCTGACTCCCAACGCCTCCAAGACATCGGCGCTGCCGCACTGGCTGGACATGGCCCGGTTGCCGTGCTTGGCCACGCTACAGCCGACACCGGCGGCCACGAAGGCGGCGGCGGTGGAGATGTTGAAGGTGCCGGCGCTATCGCCACCGGTGCCGCAGGTGTCCACTACCGGCCTGGTGGTGCTAACGGGGACGGCCCTGGCCCGCATCACCAGGGCCAGGCCGACAATCTCGTCCGTCGTTTCCCCTTTTAACCTCAGGGCGGTGACAAAGGCGCCGAATTGGGCCGGGGTGGCCTCGCCGGCCATTATCTCCTCCATAACGGCGGATGCCTCATCCTGACTGAGCGACTGCTCCTCAACCAGCTTTTTTATAGCTTCTTTAATCATTGTCCTTCATCCAGAAAGTTCTTAAGTATATCCTTTCCCGCCTCGGTCATAAAGGACTCGGGGTGGAACTGGACGCCCTGCACCGGGTGGCGGCGGTGCTTGAAGCCCATTATTGTGCCGTCTTCCGTCCAGGCGGTCATCTTCAGGCAGTCCGGTAGCCCCTTTCTCTCCACCACCAGGGAGTGATAGCGGATGGCCGAAAACGGCTGGGGCAGGCCGGCGAAAACACCCTGACCGTGATGGTATATCAGGGAGGACTTGCCGTGCATAATATCCCTGGCCTGGACGATTCGGGCGCCGTAGCTGTAGCCGATGCACTGGTGTCCCAGGCAGACGCCCAGCACAGGCAATTCAGGCCCGAAGTGGCGGATGACATCGTTGGAAATGCCAGCCCTATCCGGCGTTCCCGGCCCGGGGGAGACGACAATCTTTTCCGGTTTCATCGCTTCTATTGCAGCGATGGTGGTTTTATCGTTACGCACTACCTCTACCTCGGCGCCCAGTTCGCTTAAGTACTGAAAGAGGTTATAGGTGAAGCTATCGTAGTTGTCAATCAGTAACAGCATAGCTCCCCATCTTTTGTGGCTGGCCCTCAGCCTGGTCTATAGCCCGGAGCAGGGCATGGGCCTTATTAAGGGTCTCCTCATACTCGTTCTCCGGCTGGCTGTCATAGACGACGCCGCAGCCGGCGGGCACGTAGGCGACGCCGTTCTTTAGTACCATCGTCCTGATGGCGATGGCCATATCCATATTGCCGGAGAAAGAGAAGTAGCCGACGCAGCCGGCGTAGGGGCCTCTCTTGTCCGGCTCAAGCTCGGCGATAATCTGCATGGCCCGTATCTTGGGCGCCCCGGATACCGTACCCGCCGGGAAACAGGCCCTGAGGGCGTCCACAGTCGTCATATCCGACCTCAGCTTACCCTGGACATGGGTGACCAGGTGCATCACGTGGGAGTAGCGTTCCACCTCCATCAGATCACTGACGGCTACGCTGCCCGGCTGGCTGACACGGCCGATATCGTTGCGTCCCAGGTCCACCAGCATGATATGCTCCGCCCTTTCTTTTTCGTCGTTCTTCAGCTCCTCTTCCAGGGCGGTGTCCTCCTCCGCTGTCTTGCCGCGGCGGCGGGTGCCGGCCAGGGGGCGGGTCATAACGGCGCCGTCCTCAGTCCTGACCAGTATCTCCGGGGAGGCGCCGATAATCTGGAAGTCCCTGTAATCCAGGTAGAACATATAGGGCGAGGGGTTGATGCTGCGCAGCGCCCGGTAGATTTCAAAGGGGGCGGCCGTCGTTGGCCGGGACAGGCGCTGCGATAGCACCACCTGGATGGCTTCTCCGGCGGTGATGTGCTCCTTTATTCTGGACACGCCGGTGGTGAAATCCTGCCGGGAAAAACTGGAAGAGAGGGGGATTTCCTCCGCCGGCGGTTGATTATTGGAACGGTGGCAATTGTCCAGCGGCTGACCAAGCCGGGCGACGAGGTCATCAATCCTGGCCAGCGCCTGTTTATAGGCGGCGTCAATATCCCCGTTTAAACGGACGAGGCTCAAAACCTTGATGGTATGGGAAACATGGTCGAAGACGAGCATTGTATCAGCGAACATAAAGAGGGATTCCGGCAGGCCCAACGGGTCAGCCGGCGGCGAGGGCAGCGCCTCAAAACGGCTGGCCGTTTCGTAGGAAAGGTAGCCGACGGCGCCGCCGCAGAAGCGGGGCAGGCCGGCCACCGGCACCATCTTGAATTGATCCATCTCTGCGGCGATGGCCGGCAGGGGGTCTGTGTTGTCTGCCGCTGTTGTCGCCGATAGCCGATAAGGCTCGGTGCCGATGAAGCTGTAGCGGGCCATTCGCTGACCGCCCTCCACACTCTCCAGCAGGAATGACGGCCCGCCGCGGTTTATCTTGAGGAAGGCCGAGACCGGCGTCTCCAGGTCGGCCACTATCTCCCGGTAGACGGGTACCAGGTTTCCCTGCCCAGCCATCTTTTTAACCTCTTCCAGTGTCGGTCTATACATTCGTTTCAAGCCTCAAACCAAAATAAAAAACCCCTCGCCCTCTAGGGGCAAGGGGAAATCCCTCGCGGTGCCACCCTGGTTAGCTGCCCCTACGGAGCAGCCATCTCTTTAAGGTACGGCTTCTCAAGGAAGCGATACCCTGGACCATGATAACGGTGCCCTTTCCGTCAAAGCCTACTCGGTTAACCCTTTCGGCTTGAAGCTCCCGGGTCCATTCAACCCCTGCGCCAACGCCGGCTCTCACCTCACCCGGCTCTCTGGGCCTCGCTGGGGGTTTACTAATCCCGTTCAAAGCCTTTGAATATTCTTTTTACAGCCGCTATTATATAGCGCTCTTCCTGCTATAGTCAAGTTTAGCCTGTCGCCCTTCTGACTATGGCCGGGCTCTGTTATAATGGGCGGCACTGTAACCGAAAGGGGTTGGAGTATACAGCAGACGCCGGTAACCATTGAGGAAATCCCCTTGGGGGACGTCCGCCTGAAGGCATTTGCCGATATGCCCTGGCGTATCTATGACCTATCGCTGGTGTAATCTGTCATCATTTAGGGAGGGAGAAATGGGCTGGAAAATAACTAGGAGCGACGAGGAATGGCGCCGGATACTCACCCCGGAGCAGTACCGGATTACGCGCCAGCAGGGGACGGAGCCGCCCTTCACCGGCGAATATCATAACTTCAAGGGCGAAGGCATTTACGTGTGCTCCAACTGCGGCAACCCACTCTTCAACTCGGCGGCGAAATATGACTCCGGCACCGGCTGGCCGAGCTTTGGCGTGCCCGTTCTGGAAATAAGCGTGGTGATGGCCACGGACAAAGACGGCATGAGGACGGAGGTGCTGTGCCAGCGCTGTGGCGCCCACCTGGGGCATGTCTTCGGTGACGGCCCACCGCCCGGCGGGCAGCGCTACTGCATGAACTCGGCGGCGTTGGAGTTTGTGGCCGCCAAATGCAAGGGCTAGATGTACCGGCCGATGACCTCGGCGATGGGCTTGAGTTCGGCCATCAGCCGGGTAAAGGCGGCCGGGGTCAAAGACTGAAGGCCGTCTACCAGGGCTTCCTTGGGATTGGGATGCACCTCTAAAAGCAGGCCGTCGGCACCGGCGGCGATGGCCGCCCGGGCGATAGCCGGCACCAGCGAGTAGTGGCCGGCGGCGTGGCTGGGGTCTAGAACCACCGGTAGGTGGCTGGACTTCTTAACAACTGGTATTGAAGAGATATCCACTGAGAAACGTACGCTGTTCTCAAAAGTCCTGATGCCCCGCTCGCAAAGGATGACGCGGTTGTTGCCCTCGGCCAGGATGTAGTCGGCCGCCGTCAGCCATTCGGTGACGGTGGCGGAAAAGCCGCGTTTTAAAAGGACGGGATGCTGGCTGCGGCCAACGGCCATCAGCAGACTGAAGTTCTGCATATTACGTGAGCCCACCTGAAGAATGTCGGCATAGCCGGCCACCAGGGGCACATCGTGGGGATCAACGACCTCCGTTATTACCGGCAAGTTGAACTTCTTTTTCGCCTCGGCCAGAAGCTCAAGGCCGCTTTTTTCCATGCCCTGGAAGCTGAAGGGGGAGGTGCGCGGTTTGAAGGCACCGCCGCGCAGCACGGTGGCGCCGGCTTCCTTGACAGCCGCTGTCGCCTCGGTAAGCTGTTGCCGGCTCTCCACGGCGCAGGGGCCGGCCATGATAACGACGCGTTTATCGCCGATAACGACGCCGTCAATGTTCACCAGGCTATCCTCCTGCTTGAAACCACGAGAGGCCAGCTTGTAGGGCTTCATTATACGGGTGACGTTCTCCACCCCGGGCAGGACGGCGAGTATGTCCGTGGGCAACTGGCCGGTGTTGGAACCCAGCACGGCGATAATCGTTTTATTGGTGCCGTAGTTCATCTGGACTTCTAGGCCCAGCGACTTGACCTTCGCCAGGACGACGTCCACCTCATCCTTGCCGGCACCGGTCCTCATTTCAACTATCATGGCTAGCTCCAGTATTGCCTATGTTTACATCAAAGTGCAAGACGGACGAATTATCAAGCCGGGGTTGGGCGTGACGGCCCGGATGGCCTATAATCAGCAGGACTACCGCAAGGAGGCGGAAATGGCTTTACCCGGCATCAGTACTGAGCAGATGACAGAGGTTGACCGCCTGATGACCGAGGAGAGAGGTGTGCCGGTGGAGCTGATGATGGAGCACGCCGGCCTCAGCCTGGCCCGGCTGGCCGTCAGGCTTGCCGGCGGGGGGTGCCACACCTATCAGGTGATAGCCGGTGCGGGCAACAACGGCGGCGGCGGGTTGGTAGCCGCCAGGAGACTGGCCGCGTGGGGGCTTGAGGCTGAGGTCTATCTGGCCCGGGGGCGGCACGAGCTTCGTGAAATACCGGGGCGGCAGCTGGAGCGGCTGGAGAGGGCCGGCGTCAGGGTAAACGAGGGCCTGCCGCTAAACACAGACCGTGCGGTGACGCTGGATGCCTATCTGGGATATGGCTTTAAGCAGATGTCGGATGCGGTATCGGCAAAGGTATTCGGCTTCCTGGCCGGCTGCGAAACGGTTATATCACTGGACGCGCCTTCGGGGCTGGATGTAACCAGCGGAGAGAATGTTTCCCGTATTCGTCCATTGGCGACGTTGACCATCGCCTTCGTGAAAAGCGGCCTGATGGCCGCCGCGCCGGAGGAGTTGGGGGAGCTGTATATAGCTGATATCGGCGTCCCCACAAGTATATACCGGAGCCAATTAGGGATTAACTGGCAGCCGCCCTATGACAGTGGCTCCCTGGAGAAGCTGGCGGCGGCCTTTTGGAAAGACGCACTCCAGCCGGTAGCCGTTCATCGGGATGCGGCGCCGGCGTGGAGCTACTGGCAGGTGGCCACGGCGACCAGGCGGGCTATTAGGGCAGGGCCTTCCGGCCGATGATCTCCTGCTTCTTGTACCACATATCCACGGCCTTGACGACTTCATCGGGGCTGTCGCAGACCCGCAGCAGGCCGATGTCCTCTGCGGAGATGTAGCCGCTGTCAAGGACAGTGCTCTTGAGCCAGCTTAGAAAGCCCTTCCAGTAGTCGTTTTGATAGAGCACTACCGGGAAGGGCTTTATCTTCAGTGTCTGCATCAGCGTCAGCACCTCGGTAAGCTCATCCAGCGTACCCAGGCCGCCGGGCATGATGATAAAGGCGGTGGCGTACTTGACCAGCATCACCTTACGGGCGAAGAAGTGCTTGAAGGTTATGGATTCGGTGGTGTAGCTGTTGACCGTCTGCTCCTCAGGCAGCTCGATATTAAGACCGAAAGACCTGACGCCGGCCCTCTTGCCGCCGCGGTTAGCCGCCTCCATAACCCCGGGGCCGCCGCCGGTGATGATGGAGAAACCCAGCTTGCCCAAGTGGTAAGCTATCTCCTCCGTCTGGATGTAGAGCTGGCTATCGGCGTTAATGCGGGCCGAGCCGTATATGGTAACCGCCGGCTCAATCCCGGAGAGGCGGTCAAAGCCCTCCACCAACTCGCCAATGATGCGGAACATCCGCCAGGACTCGCCCCTGGCCAGTTCGTTTATTTCATATCCGTTGGCCATATAGTCCTCCAATTGGGCGTATGTCGGACCGGTTGAGGTTAGCCGCGTAGCTGTAAGCATTCAACAGATGGACGTCTCGGGATTTCAGGCAAAGCTGCATTATCGCCATTCTATACCGATGGAAGCTGCCTGTACAGGCAGCGTTGGTTTACAGTAGGCAATGCCGAAATAAAAATTCATAGGGAAGAAAGGCAGGCAGGTGCTTGCAAGCACCTGCCTGTGCT
>DAOUZU010000042.1 GCA_030665535.1 Dehalococcoidia bacterium | reverse complement strand
CTGGGGAGACGCCCGGACTACTGCGGGAGGGGGCCATTCCTCTTAAGGAAATACAGCGGTTAATACAGGTTGAGTCAGGCTCTATCTAGCTTGACACTAAAGCTGGTCTGTGTTATGTTTTTCTGGCAAGAATGGAAATATTCCCCCCGTCACTCTTTAATCCGTCCTGCAAGGGCGGATTTTGACTATAATAGAACCCGTGGAGACCGGCTATGAAGAGCTATGCGGTCAAAGAAGGTATAGAGCGGGCACCCCATCGCTCGCTGCTGCGCGCCCTGGGCTGTACGACGGCCGATATGGAAAAGCCGTTTATCGGTATCGTCAACAGCTTTACCGAGGTTGTTCCCGGCCATATGCACCTCGCTGAGCTGGCCGGAGCGGTTAAAAACGGCGTGCGCCAGGGCGGCGGCGTGCCCTTTGAGTTTAATACCATTGCTGTCTGCGACGGTATTGCCATGAACCATCCCGGTATGAAGTACAGCCTGCCCAGCCGTGAGCTGATAGCAGACTCGGTGGAGATAATGGCCGAGGCCCATGCCTTCGATGCCCTGGTATTCGTAACCAACTGCGATAAAATAATACCCGGTATGCTGATGGCGGCGGTGAGGCTGGACGTACCGGCCATATTCATATCCGGCGGCCCTATGCTGGCCGGGCATCTGGAGACGGCCCGCGGAACTGAAAAGGTAGACCTTAACTCTGTCTTTGAGGCGGTGGGTAAGGTAGCCAGGGGAACCATGACCGAAGCAGAGCTCGCCCGGCTTGAGGAGGTGGCCTGCCCCGGCTGCGGCAGTTGTGCCGGAATGTTCACCGCCAATACGATGAACTGCCTCACCGAGGCCCTGGGGATGGCTTTGCCGGGTAACGGCACCATTCCGGCGGTTGACAGCCGGCGCCGTCAGTTGGCCGAAGCGGCCGGGTGGCAGGTAATGAAACTTCTAGCTGATAAGGTAAGGCCCAGCGATATAGTCACCAGGGAGGCCATTCACAACGCCTTCACCGTAGATGTGGCCTTGGGCGGCAGTACCAACTCGGTTCTGCACCTGATGGCGCTGGCCAGCGAGGCGGGGATTGATTTCACTTTGCAGATGGTAAACGAAATAAGCGATCGGACGCCCTGTCTTTCAAAGTTGCGGCCTGCCGGCGAATATCATATTGAGGACCTGGACGCCACCGGTGGTATACCGGCCATAATGAGGCAGCTAAGACCGTTTCTCAACATCGGCAGTATAACCGCATCCGGAAAGACTACTGGGCAGATAACCGATGAAGCCAAAGCGGCCGATGGCAAGGTGATCCATACGGTGGCGGATCCCTGTACGGCCAAAGGTGGCCTTGCCATCCTCTTCGGCAACCTGGCCCCACAGGGGGCGGTGGTGAAGCGGTCGGCGGTGGCCCCGGAGATGATGGCACACACAGGCCCGGCCCGGATATTTGAGTCCGAAGAGGAAGCCACTACGGCCATTATGGAAGGCAAGATAAAGGCCGGTGATGTCATCGTCATCCGCTACGAGGGGCCCAGGGGCGGTCCCGGCATGAGGGAGATGCTGACGCCGACATCGCTGCTGGCCGGTATGGGCATGGATAAGGAAGTGGCTCTTATAACCGACGGCCGTTTCTCCGGTGCTACTCGCGGCGCTGCCATCGGCCATGTCTCCCCGGAGGCAGCCAGCCGGGGCCCTATCGCCGCATTGCAGTCGGGGGATATAATTAAGATAGATATAGCCAATTACAGCCTTGAGGTTGAGTTGAGCGATAACCAGATTAAAGAGCGCCTGGCGGGGTTGGCCGAGTTCGAACCCCGCATAAAAAGCGGTTATTTAAGGCGCTACGCCGAAAATGTAGGCCCGGCCAGTTCCGGAGCCGTATTTAGCAGGTAGAGGAGGCCCAAATGAAGCTGACTGGCGCCCAGGTATTGTGCCAGAGTCTAATTGAAGAGGGAGTTGAGGTTATCTTCGGCTACCCCGGTGGCGTCGTGCTGCCACTTTACGATACCCTGCCTCAGTATCCTCAGCTCCGGCATATTCTGGTGCGCCATGAGCAGGGGGCGGCCCATGCCGCCGATGGTTACGCCAGGGTCACCGGCAAGGTGGGCGTTTGCCTGGCCACATCCGGCCCTGGGGCCACCAACCTGGTAACCGGCGTGGCCAACGCCTTTCTTGATTCATCACCGGTGGTGGCCATAACGGGTCAGGTAGCCAGGCATCTTATAGGCCGAGACGCCTTCCAGGAGATAGACATCACCGGCATTACGCTGCCTATGACCAAGCATAACTACCTCGTACTTGATACTGGCCTGCTGGCGCGTACGGTGAAGGAAGCCTTTCATCTGGCCCGGACAGGACGGCCGGGGCCGATACTTATAGACATTCCCAGGGATGTCTTTGAGGAGAAGGTGGAATTCCACTATCCCAGCCAGGTAGACCTGCCCGGTTACAAGCCGACGGTTACGGGCAACCCGTTGCAGATTAAAAGGGCCGCCCGGCTCATAGCCGAGGCGGAGAAGCCGCTGATTCTCGCTGGCCGGGGGATCATGATCTCCGGCGCTTGCGAAGAGCTGGCGGCGCTGGCCAGGGCACAGCAGATACCGGTGGTTACTACCCTGCTTGGCATCGGCTGCTTCCCCGAGGGCGATGAACTCAGCTTCGGCATGTTGGGCATGCACGGTATGGCCTACGCCAATATGGCCGTCAGCCAGGCCGATTTGATAATCGCCATCGGCATGAGGTTTGACGACCGGGCCACCGGCCGGGTAAACGGCTTTGCTCCCAATGCCCGCATTGTCCACATTGACATTGACCCCGCCGAGATAGGCAAGAATGTTCGGGTGGATTTACCCATTGTCGGTGATGTTGGCGCGGTACTTAAGGTGCTCAATAAGCAGCTTGAGCCGGCTAAGAATATGGCCTGGTTCAGGCAACTGGACGACTGGCGCCGGAAACACCCGTTGGACACGGATGGCGAGGGCGACGTCCTGCTGCCGCAGTATGTCATCGAAAAAATTGATGAGGTCACCAAAGGAGAGGCCACCATCGTTACCGGTGTCGGCCAGAACCAGATGTGGTCGGCGCAGCACTATTGCTATAACCGGCCCAACAGCCTGGTATCTTCCGGCGGCCTGGGCACGATGGGCTTTGAGCTGCCGGCGGCCCTGGGGGCCAAAATCGGACGGCCCCAGGATACAGTCTGGTGCATCGCCGGCGACGGCGGCTTCCAGATGACCCTTCAGGAGTTGGGCACCATCGCCCAGGAGCAGGCGGCCGTCAAGGTAGCTATTCTCAATAACGGCTACCTGGGCATGGTGCGTCAGTGGCAGGAGATGTTCTACGGCAAGCGCTATGTGGCCACGCCGATCACCTGCCCCGATTTCACCAAGATAGCCGAGGCGTATTGCATACCAGCCCTGAATGTAAAGACCAGGGAAGAGGTGGTGCCGGCTATCAAGAAGGCCATGGCCGAGCCGGGCCCCTTCCTGATAAACTTTCAGGTGGAGCCGGAGGAGAACGTCTACCCCATGGTAGCGCCGGGGGCGGCCCTCGACGAGGTCATTGAGAAGCCGAAGAAAGGGGGGTCATAATGGCGGCCACGAAGCACACTCTGGTTGCCCTGGTAGCCGATAGACCCGGTGTCTTAAACCGGATGGCCAGCCTTTTCCGGCGGCGTGGCTTCAATATTGACAGCATCACCGAGGGGCATAGTGAGATTCCCAACCTTTCGCGGATGACCATCGTCGTTGACGGCACGGCCACGATGGTGGAACAGGTGAGGAAGCAGCTGGATAAGATAGTGGATGTAATCAAGGTGACGGACATTACCGGGCCGGATATAATCGCCCGTGAACTGGCTCTCTTCAAGGTGAAAGCGGCGCCGGCCAACCGCAGCGAGATTATGCAGATTGTAGACATCTTCCGGGCCGGTATAGTGGATGTCTCCCAAAATTCGGTTATCGTTGAGGCCACCGGTGATGAGGAGAAGATAGATTCTCTCTATGAGCTGCTGCGCGGCTTCGGTATAAAGGAGATGGCCCGCACTGGCCGTGTTGCCCTGTCCCGCGGCGGCCCGCCGGCGGAGAAGCCATCCGTTCGGAAAAAGAAGAAGAACTGATTACCCAGGATTAAATAAAATAGATACGGAGGAAACCTGACTATGGCCAAGATTTACTATGACAAGGACTGCGACCTGGCACTTCTAGAAGGAAAGACAATCGGCATCATTGGATACGGCAACCAGGGCCATGCCCAAGCCCAGAACCTGAGGGATAGTGGCGTGCAGGTGATTGTGGCTGAGTTGGAAGGCGGTGCCAGCTGGAAAAAAGCGGCCGACGATGGCTTTGAGGTTATGAAGGCCGCCGATATGGCACAGAAAGCCGATATTATTGTCATGCTGGCTCCAGACACAATGCAGAAACGCATCTATGACGGTGCCATCGCCGAGCATTTAACGCCGGGCAAGATGTTGATGTTCGCACACGGCTTCAACATCCATTACGGCCAGATAGCGCCGCCGGATGGAGTTGATGTGACCATGATTGCTCCCAAATGCCCCGGCCACATGGTGCGGCAGCTCTACACGGAAGACAAAGGCCCGCCGGCGCTGGTGGCTGTAGAGCAGGACGCCTCCGGCAAGGCGTATAACATCGCCCTGGCCTATGCCAAGGGTATCGGTTGCAGCCGAGCGGGTGTCCTGGAGACGACCTTCGCCGAAGAGACGGAGACAGACCTATTCGGCGAGCAGGCGGTGCTGGTAGGTGGCGTTGTGGAGATGGTGAAGGCCGGCTTTGATACACTGGTGGATGCCGGTTATCAGCCGGAGATAGCCTACTTTGAGTGCCTGCATGAACTTAAGCTGATTGTAGACCTCTTCTACAAGGGCGGCCTGGGTCATATGCTGTTCTCGGTCAGCGATACCGCCGAGTACGGCGGCTACACCCGTGGCCCCAGGGTCATTGATGAGGGGGCCCGGGAGGAGATGGCGGAAATACTGGCCGAAATCCAGGACGGAACCTTCGCCAAGGAGTGGATACTGGAGAACCAGGCCGGCCGGCCGGTACACAACGCTCTTAAGCGCATGGCGCGGGAGGAGTACATCGAGGAAGTCGGTGAGGATCTGCGGGATATGATGCCCTGGCTCAATGAGGGTAAGTAATCACGCTGGGACGAAATGTTGTTTAGTTGTAGAGAAATAAGTGTCTATACTCGCAAAAGGGAAATTAATCCAATTACCCTAGCCGGGAGGGATAAGCTCGTCCTTACGGACCCCTCTTCTTAAAGGAGGAGGGGTTTAGCGGAAGGTCATTCCCAGAAGGGAAAATACCCCCCGGAGAGGATACTATGGATAAGGTAATAATATTTGATACCACATTAAGGGACGGTGAGCAAGCCGCCGGCGGCATGCTCAATTTTCAGGAGAAGCTGGAGATAGCCCGTCAGCTAGATAAGCTGGGGGTGGACGTTATAGAGGCCGGCTTTCCGGTTAGCTCAGAGGGCGACTTCGAAGCCGTCAAGAGCATAGCCACTGAGATAGGCAGCGCCACCGTCTGTGGCTTGGCACGGGCCCATCCTAAAGATATAGATAGGGCCTGGGAGGCGATTAAAGGAGCCAGGCGGCCGCGGATACATGTCTTCGTCTCCGCCTCGGACATTCAGATGGTGCACCAGCTAAAGAAGAACCGCCAGCAGGTGCTGGAACTGGCCCGTGATATGGTTGCTCGCGCCAAAGGCTATACGGAAGATATAGAGTTCTCGCCGATGGATGCCAGCCGGGCTGATCCTGAGTTCATCTACGAGATACTGGAGGCGGTCATAAGCGCCGGGGCGACGACGGTAAACATACCGGATACCGTCGGCTACGCCATCCCGGACGAGTTCGGCCAGTTGATTAAGGGTATCGTCGAGCATGTACCCAACATAGAGCGAGTCGTTATAAGCGTCCATTGCCATGATGACCTGGGTCTTTCCGTGGCCCACAGCCGGGAGGCCGTCAGGCAGGGGGCCAGGCAAGTGGAGTGCACCATAAACGGCATCGGTGAGCGGGCTGGAAACGCCTCGCTGGAAGAGATCGTTATGGCTATTAAAACGAGGAACGACTTCTTCCATCTGGCTACAAGTGTAGACAGTCGGCAGATATACAAGACCAGCCGCCGGGTGAGTGAGCTGACCGGTTTCGCCGTGCAGCCCAACAAGGCCATCGTCGGCGCCAACGCCTTCCGCCATCAGTCCGGCATCCACCAGGACGGCATCCTCAAGATGCCCAAGACATACGAGATTATGGACCCCCGCACAGTGGGCATACCGGCCTCAAGCCTGGTGATGGGCAAGCTGAGCGGGCGCCATGCCTTCAAGGAGAGACTGGCCGAGCTTGGCTATACATTGAGTGAGGACGATTTTCACCGTGCCTTTGTTGCCTTCAAGGAGCTGGCCGATAAGAAAAAAGAGATCACCGACCGCGACATTGAGTCCCTGGTGGCCGAGGAGTTGCGCACCGTTACCGAGGTCTATCACCTTGACCGTCTCCAGGTGACCACCGGCGACAGAGGCGTTCCCACCGCCGCCGTCAGGCTCATCGGCCCCGGTGACAAGGTACTTGCCGATGCCGCCCTGGGGACGGGCCCGGTGGACGCAGTCTATCAGGCCATCAACCGGCTGGTGGGTCTGCCCAATACCCTGACCGAGTTCAGCGTGAAGTCGGTAACGGAGGGCATTGACGCTATCGGCGAGGTGCTGATAAGGATTGAGAGCGACGGCGTGACCTATACCGGCCGTGGCGCCGATACTGATATCATCGTCGCCAGCGCCAGGGCCTACATAAACGCTCTTAACCGGCTGCTGGCGGCCAAAAGGCCAGCCGGATAGCTGATAGGAGTTCTCTAGATGCCTGTTGAATTGGAGATGGCCCTGCGTATTCTACTGGCAGCAGCGCTCGGCGGCGTCATCGGTTTTCAACGGGAGAGGCTGGACAAACCGGCCGGCTTCAGGACGCATATACTAATCGCCGCCGGAGCGGCCCTATTCACCGTTGTCTCAATTATGGGTTTTGAAAGCGACGACACGGCCAGGGTGGCCGCCGGCATCGTGGCCGGCATTGGCTTCCTGGGCGCCGGCAGCATAATCCGCCGCGGCAACCATGTTGAGGGTTTAACCACGGCGGCCACAATATGGGCGGTGGCCGGCATAGGTATGGCCGCCGGCACAGGGCTTTACATAATATCGGTAATAGCGGCGGTCATATTCATGGCGGTGCTTTTGCTGCCCCGCCTTCCGGCCAACCACACAGAGGATAATCAAACGGAGAAAATAGATGACACTGGTTGAAAAGATACTGGCAGCCCATGCCGGCAAGAGCAGGGTGAGCCCCGGTGACTTCCTCAACGTCAGGGTGGATGTCATCCTGGCCAACGATATCACGGCGCCTATAGCCATCCGTGAATTCAAGCGCCTGGGCTTGAAGAAGGTTTTTGACCCGCAGAAGGTGGTTATGGTGCCGGATCACTTCGTGCCCACCAAGGACATAGCCTCCGCTGAGCAGGTGAAGGTGATGCGCCAGTTTGCCCAGGAGCAGGGAGTAATATTCTTTGAGACCGGCCAGATGGGCATTGAGCATGTCCTCCTCCATGAGCAAGGGCTGGTGCTGCCCGGTGATGTGATCATCGGCGCTGATTCGCATACCTGTACCTACGGTGCCCTGGGCGCCTTTGCCACCGGTATGGGCTCGACGGACATCGCCGCCGCTATGGCTACCGGGGACATCTGGATGAAGGTGCCGTCGACAATAAAGTTCGTCTACCAGGGCCAGCTGCCCAGATGGGTGGGCGGCAAGGACCTGATTCTGCATACCATCGGCCGCATCGGCGTTGACGGTGCCCTCTATGCGGCCATGGAATTTCACGGCCCGGCGGTGGATTCCCTCTCCGTGGACGGGAGGCTGACGATGGCCAATATGGCAATCGAGGCCGGAGCCAAAGCCGGCATTTTCCAGGTA
>DAOUZU010000083.1 GCA_030665535.1 Dehalococcoidia bacterium | reverse complement strand
TACTCCATGGCCGGGGCGTTGACGGGCTGGCGCATGGGCTACGCGGCGGCGCCGGCGTAGTTTATCGCCGCCATGACAAATATTCACCAGAACACCATGCTCGGCGCCCCCATAATGGCCAAAAAAGCGGCTCTGGAAGCGCTCAAGGGCGGTGATGCTGATATTGCCGATATGGTGGAGGACTACAACCGTCGCCGCCTGGTGATGGTGGAAGGCTTGAACAGTATCGGCTTAAGCTGCTTTGAGCCCAAGGGAGCCTTCTACGCCTTCCCCTCCATAGAGAGCACCGGTCTATCCTCGGAGGAGTTCGCTGAGAAGCTGCTCGTCGAGGAGAAGGTGGCCGTGGTACCCGGCGAGGCCTTCGGGGAGTGCGGCCAGGGCTATGTGCGCTGCTGCTATGCCACTCAGCTTTCTGATATTGAAGAGGCGCTCGCCCGGATGAAACGCTTCGTGGATAAGCACCGGGGCTAGTCCAGCCCCATTCTCTCTTTCACCTCTACCAGCGTCTTCCGGGCGATGACCCCGGCCCTTGCGGCGCCGTCGGCCAGCACCTTAGTCACGTACTCCGGCATGGCCGCCAGGGCCTGCCGCCGCTCCCGGAAGGGGGCCAGGTCCTTGTTTATGGCCTCTGCCAGAAGCTCCTTGCAGTCCACACAGCCTATCTCGGCCTGGCGGCACTTCTCGGCGATGCCGCTTGTTTTAAGCTCGTTGAAATACTGCTGTAGCCGGTAGACATTGCACACCTCAGGGTGGCCGGGGTCACGGCGGTAGCGGCGGGCGGGATCGGTAACGGCCGTCTTCACCCGCTCCAGGGTCTCCTCAGGGGTGAGGGCCAGCTCTATATGATTGCCAAGCTGCTTGCTCATCTTATCTTTGCCGTCTAGGCCAACCACCATCGGGAAAGCCGTCAGCTTAGCCAGGGGTTCGGGAAAGGTATCACCAAACATGTTGTTGAAGCGGCGCACAATCTCCCGGGCCAGCTCCAGATGGGGCAGCTGGTCCTCGCCCACCGGTATGGCCTCCGCCTTGTAGAGAACGATATCGGCCGTCATCAACACCGGATAGCCCACCAGGCCGTAGTTTACATTGTGCGGTTGAAGCTTGGCCTTATCCTTGAAGGTGGGCACCCGCAGCAGCCAGCTCAAGGGTGTCACCATACCCAGCAGGGTGAATAGCTCCATAACCTCCGGGACATGGGACTGCACAAAGAGGATGCACTTCTTGGGATCCAGGCCGGCCGCCAGCCAGTCCAGCATCATCTCGTAGATGTTGCTCTGAAGTTGCTTGGTATCCTCCAACGAGGTCAGAGCGTGGATATCAACGACGGAGTATATGCAATCATACTCGTTCTGAAGGGCGACATAGTTACGTATCGCCCCCAGGTAATTGCCCAGGTGCTGTCTGCCGGTGGGGCGAGCCCCTGAAAATACGCGCTGCTTCATTAAGCCTCCTGACGGGGCATTTTAACACTAGTGGTAGGCGAGCGGCAATACGCCCGCTGGATTTAGCTGTGGCGGCCTAGCCCCTGGCCAGTTCCTCCAGGCGGGCCAGCACCTCTTTGATAGTCTGCTCGTCCGTGGAAGCACCGGCGGTGATGCCAATGCGGCGCCGGCCGCCTATCCAGGCGGGCTCTATCTCCTGGGCCGTCTCCACCAGGTATGTACTGGTGGCCGCCGAGCACAGCTCCACCAGGTGTCGGGTGTTGGCGCTGTTATGGCCACCGATGACCAGGATAAGGTCAACGCCGGCGGCCAGGCTGAGCGCCGCCTCCTGCAGCTGCCTGATGTCGTGGCAGATGGTATCTATAATGCGCAGTTCGGCGTCCTTTACCAGGGCGGTATCAATTACCTGCTTAACGAAACGGGTGAAGTGGGCCGGTATCTGCGTCGTCTGCGAGAGGACGCCCAGGCGACGGGGTGGCCCGCCCTGCCGGCCAATGGCGGCTGCCTCCAGGGTGGCCATACCCTTGCCGCCGGCCCAGGCCAGTATGCCCCTGACCTCCGGGTGGTTTACGTCACCGTAAATGACAGTATAAAATCCCGCCTCCGATAGCCGGCGGGCGGCCACCTGGGCCCGTTTGACGAAGGGGCAGGTGGTATCCACTATACTTATGTTCCGCCGCTTTAACTCGGCCAGCACCTGGGGGCCGACGCCATGAGAACTGATGGCCACGGTATCGCCCTTAATCTCGGCGGCGCTGCCGACAACCCGAACGCCGATATCGGCCAGCCGGCCCAATACCTGCTGGTTATGCACCACCGCCCCCAGCGTCTCCACCCCACCGCGCTCCCGGGCTACCCGCTCTAGCATGTCAATGGCGCGCCTGACGCCGAAGCAGAAGCCGATGCCGCCGGCCTTCTCTATTTCAAGTGCCAACTGGTTCCCCCCCCGCATAAAGCCCTCTGTACTGCTGCGGCAGCATAGCCGCAATATGTTCCATAATACCATCGGTAAGCTCGGCCAGCTTCTCCTTGGTAAGCTTACCATCCGGCGCCGGTATGCGGATAGGCGTGCCGATGCTGATATTTATAGCCGGGCGGTGCCACAGCCAGTCCCGCCGCCCGAACTGTTCTGTTCCGGTAATGGCTACGGGGAGCACGGGCGCCCCGCTGCGGACGGCTATCAGGGCCACCCCCGGCATCGCCGGCCCAATCTGGCTGGTCGGGCTCCTCATCCCCTCCGGGAATACGGCCAGCACACCGCCGCCGGCCAGTAGCTCAAGAGACTGGCGCATGGCCCTCCCGCCCATCTGCCCCCGGCTGATGGGAAAGGCACCGGAACTCAGAAAGGCGCCGATAATCCGGGAGCGGAACAGCTCCTTCTTGGCCATAAACATAGCCTTGCGGTTGAAACTGGCGGCGATGAGTAGCGGGTCGGCATTACTGAGGTGATTGGAGACAACCAACAACGGCTCGCTGGCGGGGATGTTCTCCCTTCCCTGAACCCGATAGCGCGTCAGCGTTTTCAAGGTCAACCAGCTGAAAGCGCGGATAACATAATAGAACCAGCCCATTACTTTAACGCCACACCATCCGGTGATTATTATACCTTTAGCCGAAAAACAAGACAAACCACCCCCCTTGCTTTTCCAATACTGTTGCCCCATAATGGCCATCTCGGATACAAACCGCAGGCGTACGATTATGCAGAAGCTAAGTATCGGCAAGATAAGGGGCTTACAGCAGATTGCCAATGAAAAGGGAATCTTCACTATGTGCGCTATGGATCACCGCGGCTCCGTGCGCAGCCTCATCTGCGAAGACCAGGAGGGTGAAGCCTGCAGCCTGGAAATGATTGATTTCAAGCAGGAGCTTTGCTCTCACCTGGCCCCCCACGCCAGCGCCGTCCTGCTTGACCCCAACTACGGCGCGGCGCAATGCATCGCCCGCAGCGTTCTGCCCAAAGGCGTCGGCCTCCTGGTAAGCATTGAGGCCACCGGCTACGATGGCTCCGCCGAAAGCCGCCGAACCCTGATATTAGACAACTGGAACGTGGCCAAGATAAGGCATATGGGCGCCCAGGCGGTGAAGATTCTGGTATACCACCGGCCGCACTTAACCGGGCTGTCCGAGACGCAACTGGCCATAGTGGAGAAGGTGGCCCGGGACTGCCTGGAGCACGATATCCCCTTCGTCGTGGAGCCCCAGGGCTATAAGATAGGCCCGGAAAAAGACGACCCGCGCCTTTACGCTGAGCGGAAAGAGGAGTTTGTGATTGAGACCGCCCGACAGATGACGGCCCTGCCCATAGACGTCCTCAAGGCCGAGTTCCCCGCCGACCTAAGCTACAGAAAGAACCGTTCCGAGTTGATTGACCTCTGCCGCAGGCTGGACGCTTCATCCCGTGTGCCCTGGATTATCCTGAGTGCCGGCGTGGACTTTGACATATTCCGCCAGCAGGTGGAGATTGCCTGCCAGGCCGGGGCCTCCGGCTTTCTGGGCGGCAAGGCCGTTTGGAAAGAAGCGATAACAATAGGTAACACCCGCCAAAGGGCCCACTTTCTGAAGGAAGTGGCCGCCGCAAGGCTTAAAACGCTAACCCGAATAGCCAACAAATACGGCGTGCCCTGGTTTAAAAAGCTGGGCCTTCCCGCCGAGAAACTGGCCCTTGTTTCGGCGGAGTGGTATGCCGGTTACCAGGAGACGGAGCGGTCATGATTGCCACCGTCACTTTTAACCCCTGCCTTGATAAGCACATCGCCGTCAACGGGCTTAAGCTAAACGAGACCAACCGCTGGACCGGCCTGCGCCAGGACGCCGGCGGCAAGGGGATTGACGTATCCCGCGCCATCCACATAATGGGCGGCGAAACGATGGCCTATGGCTTTATAGGCGGCCATGAGGGCAGAACCCTGGAGATAATGCTGGCCGAAAACGGCGTCCCCTTCAGCCTCACCCCGATAAGGGCCGAAACCCGCACCTGCTTCATAATCGCCGATACCCGGACGCACCAGCAGACCAGGATAAACGCCCCCGGACCGCGCATCAGCAGGAAAGAGCTGGACATCTTTTTTCGCCACCTTTGGCAGATATCACCCAAGCCGCAGCTTCTGGTGGCCGCCGGCAGCATCCCGCCCGGCTGCCCTGATGATATCTACTACCGGCTGACCCTGGAGGCCAAGAGCTTCGGCGTCAGAACCGTGCTGGATTCGGCCAGCCGCTGGATGAAAAAGGGCATCCAGGCCAAGCCCTACCTTATAAAGCCCAATGTCCAGGAAGCGGAGGAGCTGCTCGATACCGGGCTGGCCGATGAAGAAGCCATCATCGGGGCGACGCTCCGCCTGGTGGAGATGGGCATTGATATTGTGGCCATATCCCGGGGGCAAGACGGCATCATTGCCGCCAACTCCGAAACCATAGTGAAAGCGGTGCCACCGCCGGTGAGGGTTAAGAGCACCGTCGGCGCCGGTGATTCAGCGGTGGCCGGCCTTTCCCTGAAACTGGCTGCCGGAGAGCCGCTCTCCAGGGCCTGCCAGTT
>DAOUZU010000131.1 GCA_030665535.1 Dehalococcoidia bacterium | reverse complement strand
ATAACCTGGCCCACCTTCTGACCGACGACCTCTGATATGGAGCCGCCGAGAACGGTGAAGTCCTGGGAGTAAACAAAGACGGGCCGGCCGTCTACACGGCCGCTGCCGGTGACTACGGCATCGCCGGGGTGGCGCTGCTCGTGCAGCTTCAGCTCGGCGCAGCGATGGCTCACAAAGGTGCCCAGCTCATTGAAGCTGCTGGGGTCCAGCAGAAGCTCCAGCCTTTCCCTGGCGGTCAGCTTGCCGCGGTCGTGCTGCTGCTGGATTCGCTTCTGGCCGCCCCCGGCCCGGGCCTCTTTTCGCAGACGGTCAAGGCCGTCCATTTTATCCTGAATGGCCAACCAGATTAACTCTCTCCGTAAAAGTTGAACGCCGCCATCATAACACACCATTTTAGCGCCAGGCAAATACATAAGCGGCGGGTTAAGCCAACGGCAAGGAGTAAAAAGAGACCTGAAGAACAGCAACCAATAGTTGAATTAACGGCAAAATTAGGCTATAATCAGTCTTGATTTATTGAATATCCCGCCGTCTGTTCTTTCCTGATACAATGCTTTCCCAGATAAACGAGTCTACTCCACTCGTTCCCAGGCATTATTGGGGGATAGCCGAAGCCGGCGAAGGAGAAACTTGACGACCAATAACCCGGCACAAACGGCCCGTATTCTGGCAGGATACAGCCAGCACAGGGACAGCCTCATACCCGTCCTTCAGGAAGTCCAGCAGCAGTATGGCTACCTTCCCGCCGAGGCCATGCAGCAGATAGCGGACTACCTGCACCTGTCCAACAGCACCGTCTACGCCGTCAGCACTTTCTACTCCCAGTTCCGGTTTGTACCCGGTGGGCGCAGCACGGTCAAGATATGCTGCGGCACCGCCTGTCATGTCCAGGGAGGCGCCCGCATTCTCGACGATACGGAAAGGCGGCTGGGCATCAAGCCGGGGGGAACCACCACCGACGGCGAGTACACCCTGGAGACGGTGGCCTGCGTCGGCGCCTGCGCCCTGGCGCCGGTGGTGATAGTGGACGACCGCGTCTACGGCCGCATGACCAGCGCCGAGACAAACCGCGTTCTTTCCGAAAATAGCCGTACCGAGGCCGAGGTGGAGCCATGACCTCTGGCAGGAACAGGGCCCTGTCCGAAGCGCAGCGACAGTCCCGCCGGCCCGGGGAGAAGCCGCATATCCTCATCGGCACCGCCACCTGCGGTCGCGCCGCCGGGGCGATGGATGTACTGAAGGCCGTCCGCGAGGAGCTGGCCAGGCATAAAATAGACGCCGTGGTCACCGAGGTCGGCTGCATCGGCCTGTGCTACGCCGAGCCTCTGATGGATATAGTCAGCCCCAACCGGCCCGCCATAGCCTACCGCAATGTTACCCCGAAGATGGTGCCCGGCCTGATAGAAGACTACTTCATTAAAGACAAATCCTGTGCCGAACTGGCCCTGGGTACCTTCAGCGACGAGCCAGTTAGCGACATCCCCCCTTTGTTCGACCTGCCGGTGCTCAAGTCCCAGGTGCGCATTACGCTGCGCAACTGCGGCCACATCAACCCGGATAGTATCCGCGACTACATCGCCGTCGGCGGCTATGACGGACTGAAGAAAGCCCTTCTGGAAATGACGCCGCAGCAGGTGATTGACGAGCTAAAGCAATCTGGCTTAAGGGGGCGCGGCGGCGCCGGCTTCCCCACCGGCCTCAAGTGGCAGTTCTGCCACGACGCCGAGGCCGACCAGAAGTACGTCATCTGCAATGCCGACGAAGGCGACCCGGGGGCATTTATGGACCGCAGCATAATGGAGGGCGACCCCCACTCCGTCATAGAGGGAATGGCCATCGGCGCCTACGCCATGGGCACTACCAAGGG
>DAOUZU010000025.1 GCA_030665535.1 Dehalococcoidia bacterium | reverse complement strand
TCCGGGGCGCTGAGGATCCCCTCGGTGCGGGCAAATTGTATCCCTGCTTCAAAGGTGTCCAACTGACGAGTGGCCTGAGCTTCCAGCAATCCCAGGTTGTAAAGATGGCAGATAATGGGGGCCATGCCGTGATAACGGAGGTCGCCGGCATGAACCGGAGGCGGGATGAATCCGTGACCCAAAGTGTACATCTTCAGAAGCGGCGTCATCCCGGCCACATCACCGAAGTCATAGGCATAGGTGCCCTTGGTAAGGGTGGGACAGCTGGCCGGCTCGACGGCGATAATCTGGGTGTCCTTGTGGCTGCCGTCAATCTTGTCCTTGACGAATGGCAGCACCATACCACCGAAGTTGGAGCCGCCGCCGATGCAGCCGACGATGATATCGGGATAGAGGCCGACTTGCTCCGCCATCAGCTTCTTCGTCTCCAGGCCGTTTATCGTCTGGTGCAGAAGGACATGGTTAAGGACGCTGCCCAGTGAATACTTGGTATCCTCGCGGGTGGCGGCGTCCTCCACGGCCTCGCTGATGGCCAGGCCCAGGCTGCCGGGGCAATCGGGGTCTTGGGCCAGCATATCCCGACCCGCCTTGGTATCGGGGCTGGGGCTGGGCACTACCTTGGCTCCCCAGGTCTCCATCATTATGCGCCGGTAGGGCTTGTGGTTGTAGCTCACCTTGACCATATAGACCTTGAGCTCAATGCCAAAGAATGTGCAGGCCAGTGCCAGCGAGCTGCCCCACTGACCGGCGCCAGTCTCGGTGGCTATGCGCTTGGTGCCTTCCACCTTGTTGTAGTAGGCCTGAGCTATGGCGGTATTGGGCTTATGGCTACCCGCTTGGCTGGACCCTTCGTACTTGTAGAAAATCTTGGCCGGCGTGTCCAGCGCCTTCTCCAGCCGGTGTGCCCGGAAGAGGGTAGTCGGCCGCCAGGTCCTGTAGATGGACAGAATCTCCTCTGGTATGTCAATCCAGCTCTCCGGGCTGAACTCCTGCATGATAAGCCCCATTGGGAATAGGGGGGCTAAATCATCCGGGGTCACCGCGTCGCCACGGCCCGGATGCAGCACCGCCGGCAGTGGTTCCGGAAGGTCCGGCAGGATGTTGTACCAGGAAGTGGGCATATCCTTTTCGTCCAGGACAAATTTGGTTCTTTCCATTGTTTCCTCCTTTATTTTTTTATTTTCTTTGTAGCCTGCTGGCTAACTCATCCGGATCTACTTGTATTTCCTAAGTTGTCGGCCAAATAAAAAACCTCCTGTCCCTTTAAGGGGCAGAAGGTCAACTTCCGCGGTGCCACCCTTTTTAACCGGCCAGGCCGGTCATCTCTGCGGGTACCCCACCATCTGCGGCAAAGTGCCCCGGGGTCTGATAACGCTTCCCCTGCGGCAAGGCCTACTCATCTGTACCGTAGCGGTAGATTTTCGGTTTGCGGCTCCCAGGCCCATTCAATTCCTGCGCCAGCATCGGCTCACACCTAACCCGACTCTCTGTGCCTCGCTGGAAACCTACTGATCCTGTTCTCAGCCTTTCCTATGTCCTGTGCTGAGTATAACCGGTGGTTCGCTTGTTGTCAAACAGTGCCTCGGCTATCGGGCCCCCTTGAAGTCCTCTGTGCTGGTCTTGTGAACGCTGCCGTGTGACAGCTGCCCCAGTCTCGATATATGGGCTGGCTAGCTTGGCAAGGGGTAACTAAATCTGCTAAAATATCCCCAATCTTGTTCCTGATGGAGGCCATCCTTGACTCTTAAAGATATGCTGGAGGCGGCGGCACAGCGATACGGGGATAAAGCGGCGATTATTTGCGGTGAGCGTCGTCTGTCCTACACCGAATTTAACAGCGCGGCCAACAAAATGGCCAGCGCTCTGAAGAAGCTTGGTGTCAGCCGGGGCCAGCGGGTGGCTATGTTGCTGTCCAGCAGCCCGGAGTTTGCCGTCATCTATTTCGGTATCGTCAAGATCGGGGCCATCGCCGTGCCCCTGGATACCAAGTATAAAGCCGGTGAGCTTAGCTGCCTGTTTGATGACAACCGCCCCAGCGTTCTGGTCAGCGAGAAGCCCTACCTGGATACCGTGGCCCCCCTTCTGGACAGGTTAAGCTATATTAAGAACGTTATTGACGTTACCCCCGGCGCCGGGCGTTTCCTGAGCTACGAGCAGATTATAGCTGCCGAGTCTGGGCGGGCGGTGGCCGGTGGAGCGGTGCCGGACGACGTCGCCCACATCGCCTACACCTCAGGGCCGACACTACGTCCGCATGGGGTTATGCTGCTGCACGGCAACCTGGCAAAGGCAGCGGCAATTTCAGCAGGCGGTTTCAAGCAGACGGATAAAGACATAGTCACCCTTTTTGCCCTACCCATGCACCACGCTGTCGGCCTGGTGGTAATTATGTTGACATCGCTCTATGCCGGCTCAACGGTGATAATGCTTACCGGTCTTTCCATTCATGGCCTGCTGGAGACCATCGAGCGGGAGAAGGCGACCATATTCATGGGCGTGCCTTTTGTCCATGCCCTGCTGCTGAGGGAGGTGGCCGTCGGAGGGATCAGGCATGATATCGGCTCGCTGCGCCTCTGCGCTAGCGCCGGGGCCCCACTGCCCCTGGAGATAATAGACCGCTACCGGGAGTTGTTGGGCCGGGAGCTTATCCAGTTCTATGGGCTTACCGAGGCTACCTGCCATGTTACCTGCCAGCCGGTTGACGGCGGCGGTAAAGACGGTTACGTGGGCCCGGCGCTGCCCGGTTTCCAGATAAAGGTGGTGGACGATGCCGGCAGGGAATTGGGGCCAAACCAGCCGGGGGAGATAATCATAAGCGGGCCCATTATGAGCGGTTACTACAACAACCCCCGGGCCACCGACGAAGCTATTAGGGACGGCTGGCTCTATACCGGCGATATCGGCAGTATAGATGAGGAGGGCGATATCGTCATCCTGGGGCTTAAAAAACCGATGCTTATAGTAAAGGGCCAGAATATCTATCACTCCGATGTTGAGGATGTCATCGCCACCCATCCCAAAGTGGCCGAGGTGACGGCGGTGGGCATTGCCGACCCCGATGGCATGCGTGGCGAGGTGGTGCGGGCGGTAATACAGCTCAAGCCGGGCCAGACGGCCAGAGAGGCGGAGATCAAGCGCTACTGCCTGGCCCGTCTGGCCAACTACAAGGTGCCCAAGCAGATAATCTTCGTTGCAAACCTGCCCCGGATGCCCGGCGGCCAGGTAAACAAGGAAGCCCTCAAAGACCTCTTGCCGGGTGTTTCCTCCGGTAGTAGAGTAAATACCAAGATAAACTAGGGATTCAAGTCTGCCCAAAGAGGCCTGAATACTAATGACAGACAAGGTGGCCATTGTTACCGATACCACCGCCTGTATCCCTTCGGAACAGGTAGCCGAGCTATCCATTGAGCTGGTGCCAATCCAGCTCATCATTGACGGCAAGGCCTATAGGGACGGTATAGACATAACACCGAGCCAGTTTTACGCCCTTTTAAGCAAGGCAGAGAAGGTGCCGACAACGGCCGGTTCACTGCCCGAGCCCTATCTGGAGGCCTATGAGAAGGCCGCCCGGAGGGCGCCCAATATCCTCTGCCTTACCGAGCCTTCGCGGCTGAGCGGGATGTACAACTCGGCGCTGCTGGCCGCCCGGTTGGCCGGCGAGTCCCTGCCTGGGGTGGAAATAGAGGTGCTGGAGTGCTCCAGCGCCGCCGCCGGCCTGGGGCTGACGGTGCTGGCGGCGGCGCGGCAGGCTGCGGCTGGCAAGAGTCTGGCCGAGGTAGCCGCTATGGCGCGGGGGTTGATGCAGAGGGTATACCTGTTCGCCACCCTGGACACTCTCCGCTACCTGGTGAAAGGGGGCCGCGTACCATGGGTGGCTGGACTGGCCAACTCGCTGCTCCATATCAAGCCGGTATTCTCCGTAAACGGCGGCGACGCCCACAACGTGGCCCTGCCGCGCACCACGGAAAGCGCTATGAAGAAAATACTGGACATTATGGAGAAGAAGATTCCACGGGGCCGCTCCGTCCATGTGGCCGTAATGCATGCCGCCGCCCTGGAGCGGGCACGGGAGCTAAAAGACCGCATCGCCAATCGTTTCAACACGGTTGAGCTTTTTATTACCGAGTTCACCCCGGTGATGGGTGTTCACACCGGCCCCGGCCTCGTCGGCGCTGCATTCTACGCCGGGGAGCCGCCATCTAGCCAAAACGGCGCAAACAGCCTATAATCAGGGGCGTGAGTAATCTTCGCCGACCCCCTTCTGATGTTGAGCGGCTCCTGGCCGGCCTGAGGGAGCTGCCCGGGGCGGTGGCTGCACCGACTTTGGTGGCCGTAAGCGGGCTGCCCGGTACCGGCAAGTCCTATTTCAGCCAGCGGCTTTCAGAGAGACTGCCCTTTGTGATACTGGAAAGCGATGCCCTGCGCCGGGTGCTTTTCCCGGCGTCGGTATACAGTCGTCAGGAGAGCTTTCGGCTGTTTAAGGCGGTGCACCAGCTTATAGAACGCCTGCTGAAAGAGGGTGTCTCCATTATCCTGGATGCCACCAACCTGACGGAAGGCAACCGCGAATATCTTTATAGCATTGCCGAGCGCTTGGGGGTAAAGTTGATGCTGGTTCGTGTTGAGGCGCCGCCGGAGGTCGTCCGGCAGAGGCTGGCCGGCAGGGATAGTGCGTCTCTCTCTCAGGCCGATTGGGCCGTCTACGAGAAGTTGGCGTTGACGGTGGAGGATATAAAACGGCGCCATTACGCCGTGGACACCTCCAGCGATATCGGCCCCGTTCTGGATAAAATAGTGGCTGAGATTAGCAAGCAGGGCAAGAAGTAGCCTGCCGGATGAAAGGAGAACGAGTTGAAGATTAAAATGCTTACCGGTGATATAACCAGGGTAGAGGCCGGGGCCGTGGTCCTGGGCCTGTTTGAGGAAGACAAGAAGCTGTGGGGAGACCTGGCCCGTGCCGAGAAAGCCCTGGAGGGGGCCGTATCGCGGCTGATAAAGAGCGGCCAGATAAGTGGCAAACGCGGCCGCATGACGGCCCTGAGCAGCCTGGGGAAACTACCGGCGGAGTGGGTTATCGTGGCCGGCCTGGGCAAGAAGAAGGAGCTTAGCCAGGACGCCATCCGCGGCCTGGCCGCCGAGGTGGGACGGCTGCTGAGTAAGAAGGCGGTGAAGAAGGTGGCCGTCGGCCTCCTCGGGGCCGCGGAGGCGGGGATAGACGCCACCGCTGCCGTGCAGGCCATCACCGAGGGCGCTTTGTTGGGTACCTATACCTTTCGCAAGCACAAAACCAAGAAAGAGGATGATGCAGAGATAAAGGAGCTAATCATCGTTGCTGAAGATGGCCTGCCGGTCTTGAAGAAGGCGGCCCGCCGGGGGGAGATTATCGCCCGGGCCGCCATCCTGGCACGTGATTTGGTCAACGAGCCGGCCAACTTTATGACCCCCGGCCATATGGCCGATACCGCCGCAAAGCTGGCTGAAGACCATGATCTTGATTTAGAACTGCTGGAGAAGGATAAAATGCAGGAGATGGGGATGGGGGGCCTGTTGGGGGTCAGCCAGGGCAGTTACCAGCCACCCAAGTTCATCATCCTGCGTTATAAAGGGAAAAAGAGCGGCGGCGTTGACCTGGCCCTTCTGGGCAAGGGGATTACCTTTGATTCCGGTGGCATTTCCCTGAAGCCTTCAACGAAGATGGAGGAGATGAAGACGGATATGGCCGGTGGGGGGGCCGTTCTGGCGGCTATGAGCGCCATCGCCCAGTTAAAACCGGCCATAAATGTAATTGCCATGGTACCGGCCGCCGAAAACCTGCCCAGTGGCGGCGCTTTGAAGCCGGGCGATGTTATCACCGCCATAACCGGTAAAACTATTGAAATTATCTCCACAGATGCGGAGGGCCGGCTGATCCTGGCCGACGCCCTGGGTTATGCCGCCAAGTCGGGGGTTAAGAATATCGTGGACGTGGCCACGCTGACCGGGGCCGTCCGGATAGCCCTGGGCAGCGTCTGCACCGGCGCTTTCGGCAACGACCAGAAGTTGGTGGATGCGGTAGTGGCCGCCGGCGCATCCGGCGGCGAGCGCATCTGGCCGATGCCTATGTACGAAGAGTACGGAGAGCAGAACAAGAGCGATGTGGCCGACATCCAGAATGTCGGCGGCCGACTGGCAGGGGCCATCACGGCGGCCAAATTTCTGGGTGAGTTTGTTGGCGATGTTCCCTGGGTACACTTGGACATCGGCGGCACCGGCACCGCAGATAAGGACAGCGGCCAGTTGGTCAAGGGGGCAACCGGCGTACCGGTGGCCACCCTGGTCAACCTGGCCCTGGGTATGGCCGCCGGGAGCCGTCGCTAGCTACAAATACCATCGTACTATTGACGGCAGTGGTAAAATTAAATATAGGGGTTTACAGCCGGGCAAAATGATCTCCGGATATATATATAATTGGACATAACTTCTATCGTTCTCGCCGGTGGCAAAGGCCTGCGCCTGGGGCGCGACAAAGCCACGGAGATACTTAACGGCCAAAGTCTGGTAAAGCGGGTAGTTACAAGCCTCAGCTCTTTAACTAGCGATATTATACTCGTTAGCGGGAGTGACAAAGCTTCCTTGGGGCTTGACGGTTACCCCGGACTGAGGGTGGTTAGTGATGTATATCCCGGCAAAGGCCCCCTGGTCGGTATTTACAGCGGCCTGACGGCCTCGGCTTCATCCTATAACCTGGTCGCAGCCTGCGATATGCCCTTCCTGAATTTGGAGCTGATAGCCTACCTGCTAAAAGAAACGGATGGCTACGATGTGGTACTTCCCCGGCTGGATAATATGGTGGAGCCGCTGCACGCCGTTTACTCCAGGGCCTGCCTGCCCACCATGGAGGAGATGTTCCGGCAGGGGAAGTACGGCGTCCATCAGCTATATGAGCTGGTCAAGGTCCGCTACGTAGAGGCAGATGAGATTGACCGCTTTGACCCCTACCACATCAGCTTTTTCAATGTCAATACGGAGGCCAACCTGGCGGCGGCCAGGGAGATGGCCGGCAGGATTGACGAATATGATAGCCTGTCTGAGATTAGGAGAGAGGTTTGATATATAAGACAGCTGAGTTCACTTTTAAGGCGCCTACAGCTATCTCCAGGGCGCGGCGCGTTCTCATTAAACCCAGCGCCGGCTATCCGGTTTCCTATCCGGTTGCCACCAGCCGGCAGATGCTGTCAACCATAATAGAAGGTATCCGCCAGATTAGCGACGCCGATATCATCCTGCTGGACGGCACCTCCGGCGGTGGCCCCATCCATCCCATATACCAGGCTCTGGGATATGATTTCCCCCGGGTGCTGACGCTGGATGTCAAGGACTGCGTCTGTGTCGAGGTGGACAATCCGCTGCCCAAACCGTTGGCGGTATCCACCTTCTGGGTGCCCAATGTTATTCTGTCCAGTGATTATCTGATAAGCGTCGCCCCGCTTAAGGTGGTCAAGGGACGGGGCAATATGAGTATTATGAACCTTCTTTCGCTGTTGCCGGCCGGCAAGTACGGTGGTGAGGGGAAGGTTAGCTGGGACCTGCTACATCAAATGGGGATGGACAGGGTGCTGGCAGACCTGTATTTCACCCTGCCCTTTGACATGGGCATCGTTGAAGCGCACCAGAAGTTTGAAAGCAGCGGAGACCCCATTCAGGGTGAGGTGAGCGAATACGGCAAGGTATTTCTGGGTGAACCTTTTGAGGTTGACAGTGAGGTCTCGGAGACGCTGGGCGGTATGAAGACGGAGTACCTGGAACTCATCAGGGAAGCCAGGATAGGCTTTGAAAGCTAGGCCGGCCTAGAACCTGGTGCCGAAAGTGGAATGTGCCCCGGTGTATTCTGACCAGTCCGTGTCCACGCTGGCCACGGAAGCGCCCGGTGGCCCTTTCCTCATATGCCTGGCCAGGTCCTCCAGTTTGACTCTTTCTCCTTCGGCGATGGCCTCAACGGCGCCTTCGGTCACGTTTCGCACATATCCGGTCAGGCCCAGCTCCCTGGCCCGCCTGGTGGTGAAGTCGCGGAAGAAGACTCCCTGCACTCGGCCGCGAGCGACTATCTTTACGGCAACTAAGTCGGACATCTGTCGCCTACTCCGCTGGGGGTGAAGCGGCTTCCTCGTCTGCTCCCTTTTTTCTCTTCCTCTTACCCAGCACTTCCACAGTCATCGGCGGCGATATCAGGTCCGAAACCGAGGTCTTTTTGGCGTCCTTTTTCGGCTTCTTAGATTCGTGGTGTCGGAAATCACGCTTTCCCATATGGCACCTCTGACAGACTCGTTCTTAGGCTTTCAGTTTAACAAAGCGGTTGTTTTAAGTAAAGTTTATGCCAAGCCCTATCAAGGCCTGGCGGGCGGCCTCGATTTCGGCCTCCTTCTTGCTGCGGCCCTGGCCCCGCCCCAGCGGCTTAACGTTCAGTCTCACCTCGGCGGTGAAGCGGCGGGCGTGGTCGGGGCCGGAGGTATCCACTATACTGTAGCGCGGCGTCACCTGCTGATTGGCCTGGGTAAACTCCTGGAGCCTGGACTTATAGTCCATACCGGCCTTGGGGCCGGTCAGCTCGGCAAAATCACTGCTGAGCAGCCTTGTAGCCACCTCCCCGGCGGCGGCGGCCCCCTGGTCGAGATAGGCAGCGCCGATAAGCGCCTCCAGGGCGCCGGCCAGATTAGCCGGTTTGGAGCGCCCGCCGCTGGCCTCCTCGCCCTTGCCCAGGTAGAGATATTCGCCCAGGTCTATCCTGGTGGCGGCGCGGGCCAGTGTGCTGCCGCGGACGATGCGGGAGCGGAGGCGGGTAAGCTCCCCTTCGGAAGACTGGCCAAAGCTGTTATAAAGCCTGGTGGCAAAAACGAAGCCCAGGACGGCATCGCCCAGAAACTCCAGCCTCTCGTTGGAGATCGGGGCCAGGTCCGGATTTTCGTTGACATAGGAACTGTGGATAAGGGACAGCTCCAGCAGGGAGGCATCCTTGAAATTAAGGCCGATTAACGTTTGTAGTGCCGCCAGGTCAGTCAAAAAAGCAGTTCCTTTCCGCCAGAGTAGTAAATAATGCTTGTTTGTCTGTCAATAGTGCTAAAGACCTAGTTCTTTTGTTATACTGCTATTGACTTTGGCCGCTAAAAGTATTATTATAATACATCATTCTTATGAGGGAGGGTAGAATAAGTGGGAAAATTTATGGAATCAATCGGTGTTCTTTTATTTCTTGGTGCCCTCGCTTTTGTTGGCTTCGCTATCGTAGCCGTTTTGTTCCTTCAGTACCTTTCCGGCTAGGGGTATAGCTCTGCCGGTGCATTTGGTCAGGCAATGTTTTATTGTAAGGCATTGCCTGTTTATGTTCCCGCCCGCTTAAGGCCGAAGTTACCCCAAGCTAAAACCGGTGCAATGCTAAGGAACGTAACTACCTTCCGATAGTAACATCCAGAGCGCTAAGGCAATCCAAACTGCTACGACAACAAGAATAATAATACCTTGACGTCTTTTCGGTTTGCTAAATAAACTATAGATACCAGCAACCAGACCGCCAGGTGGAAAGAAGAATACCAGTATTATTAAGAAAGCAAATGTCGCACTTCCCCATTGTCCAGTTGATACTACTTTCTGTAATGGGGTGACTTGCTTACTGCAACTTGCACATACGATAGTGTCATCAGATAGTTCATTTCCACAATGAGGGCAGAACACCATCTCACCTCTTGTAGCTTACTCAAAGGGACACTTATGAAATCTACTCCCCGATTGGGGTGGTGTCAATGGGGTTGGGAATCGTTTGTTTATTATTTTTGTTAAAAACACTTGGTTTATATAAGAAGAATGGGAGCTACGTAAGGCATTTACTGCATTGGATCATAATTGACCTATCCTTGATGTCGGGTTCATTATCCATATATGTCCCAGTTACTCTGATATCAACAAATCCAGTGGAATTGAGCAACCGTTGTAACTCTTCTTGTTCATAGTATCTGATGGAGTGCTTTTCAAGCTCGGTTTCAATGATGTGACCATCAGTAAGTAACTCGTACCGATTTGTAACCTGCTCTGTTTTTTCAACTTTGTCATAGGTTGAGTAGCTGCTTAGAATAATAGTGGAACTATCGGGGCGTGTTATCTGGGATTTAATCCACTTTTCTGGATTCTTAGTCTGTGCCCTTGGTGTCAAAATTTCTAGAATTAAATTGCCACCAGGTAACA
>DAOUZU010000059.1 GCA_030665535.1 Dehalococcoidia bacterium | reverse complement strand
CCGCGCCCCGGCCAGAAGCTCATCAGCCTTATCAGCCCGGTGGCGGAAGCGGAAGCGGTTAAAGGGGAGAAGGGGGAATAGCCACCCCCGAAAATAATTGTCTTAACCGTCGCTATATATTCAATAATAAAGGAGGTTGAGATGGCTACGGTAATTAAGGCAACTGTGAAGGAAATAGAGCCGATGACCGTCGCCTTTCTTAAGATGAAAGGCCACTACAACCAGATACCGGCCGCCTTCGGCACGCTTTACGGCTGGATTATGGAGAAAGGGTATAAGCCCCGCGGGCCGGCCATCGCTGTCTATCACAACATGCCCGGCCAGGTCCCCGACGACGAGCTGCGCTGGGAGCTGCGCAGCCAGATATCGGCGGACGTAGCTGAGAGCGGCCCCAACAGAGAGGGTCTGGGGGTGAAGCGCCTGGGGGCTGTCCGGGTAGCCGCCGTGACGCATAAAGGGCCTTATGAAAAACTGGAAGAGACTTTTAGGGCTTTAATCCTCTGGGTTGAGGAAAACGGCTACGAAACGAGCGGCCCAACGGAAGAGCTGTATCTCAACGATCCGGCCAAGGTGCCGACCGACGAACTGCTAACCGAAATCAGGTTTCCGGTGTCGCGCAAATAACTAAAAAGTGGAGCTGAGGAGACTCGAACTCCTGACTTCCTCCTTGCAAAGGAGGCGCTCTCCCAGCTGAGCTACAGCCCCATTTCAGGCTATATTATGCCACAGCCTACGGCGGCGGGCAATTGGCGGCGGCAAGGAGAGGTCTAGCTATCCTGCCGGCGGCGGCCCCAGAGGCCGAAACCCCGGCCACGGCGGCGCCGACGCGGCGCCTCTTCCGGCGGGGTGGCCTCATCCTCCACCAGGCGCACGTAGATGGCGTCGGCTATGTCCTTGTCCACGGCGAACTGGGTCTGGCCGGCGGTGAAGACATAGGAAGGGAAGCTCTGCACCAGGCTGACGGGCGCCCCGGGCAGGATGCCCATAGCCATCAGCTTCTGTAGCCGCGATGTCTCCGGGGCATAGATATAGGCTACCTTGCCGCTCTGCCCCTGGGCCAGTTGTGAGAGGGGAGAGACCAGCTTCTGCACCTGACCCCGGCCCCGCCGGCAGCACCGCCCTGACGGTATAGGCTTGCCGTGAGGGCATATCTTGGGGTGCCCCAGCAGGTGGCAGATGCTTTCGTCCAGACCCTTGTCTAGCAGGTGCTCAAATTTGCAGGCCTTGTCGTGCATCAGCCTGTCGCCGGTGCCCAGGACATCGTGCAGCAGGCGCTCGGCCAGCCGGTGCCGCCTGACTACACTCCTGGCCTCCGGCCGCCCCTTTGCCGTCAGCGTTATCTGGCCGTCGTTGTGTGAAATGTAGCCCGCCTTCTCAAGCTGCTCCAGCGGCCTCTTCGCCCGGCCCAGCTCGGTCAGGGGGATGATTTCCCGCTTCTTTTCGCTGGTCTCAATCCACAGCGTTTCCAGAATTTCTTCAGCTTTTTCTTCTAGTTCCATTTTCCTTACCTCTAAGTGCCCTCAGGGCTTTAAATAATCTCGGTTCCAGGGGGGTGTCATAGCCGCAGTTGGGGCAGCTGACTTTCCGGCAGGTGCCGGCCATAGGGCAGCCCCGGCAGGAGGTCCGGCCTTCCGCCTCGCTGAACTCATAGCCGCAGAAGGAGCACTTCACAGCGTCACCCCGGTGCTGGTCAGTATCAGGTTTAGTATATATCCTACCAGAAAGGCGAAGGGTAGGATAAACAGGGCGATGGATATGGCCGTCTTCCAGCCCCTCTCCTTGGCCATCACCAGGAACTGGGCGATGCAGGGGACGAACAGCGTTATGGTCACTGCCGCCACCACCAGCGGTATGCCCACCAGTATGCCGGCGTTGTTCAGGTCGTAGAGACCGGCGGCGCCGAAGTCCCGCCGGAAGAAGCCGTAGAGGAAGGCCACGGCGGCGTCGCCGGGGATGCCGATGAACTCCACCACCGGCGTAAGCCAGCCGATTACAATATCAAACAGGCCGGTGAGCTTTCCCAGCCACAGGAAAACGCTGGCCAGCAGGAAGAAGGGCAGCACCTCGGTGAAGTACCACTCCAGCCTGGTATAGGTCTTTGTTATCACGTTGGAAAGCTTGGGCAGCCGCAGTGGCGGCACCTCCATATAGAAGCTGGCCCGCTGGCCGGGGATAAGGCGTGAGGCCAGATAGCCGATGAGGAGGAAGACGAAAATGAGCGTCCCCATCCAGATTAGCAGGGCGGCGGCGCTGCCGCTGAGGATGCCGAAGATGACTCCCAGCTGGGCGGAGCAGGGGATGGCCAGCGCCAGCAGCAGGGTGGTCAGCAGCCGCTCCCGCCGCGTCTCCTGGGTTCTTGTTACAATTGTAGCCATCGTGTCGCAGCCGAAGCCGAGGACGATGGGAATCACCGCCCGGCCATTCAGGCCGATGAGCTTGAAGACCCGGTCGATGAGCATGGCCAGCCGCGGCAGGTAACCGGAGTCCTCTATTATGGAGAAGACTATGAAGAAGGTGCCCACGATGGGCAGGATAATGGCGAAGGCGTAGGTCAGCCCCAGGGTGATGACGCCGTACTCGCCGACGAACAGGTCGCGCACCACCTGCCAGGGGATAATGCTTTCGGCGACACTGGTAACCCAGGGATTGATCCACTGGCCGAAGACAGTACTCTCTATGAAATCAACCATTGTGCCGGCGCCGAAGACGCCGACAAACCAGTAGAGCCCCACGTAGATAATGGCGGCGAAGATGAGGCTGCCGCTGTAAGGATTCATCATGGCCTGGCTTAGCCAGTCGGCGAAGCGCCGCCGGCCCCTTTCCGTTTTGGTGGTCACCTCTGTGAGGATGCCCTTTACCTCTTCCTGCTGCCGCAGGGCGATGATATAGCTTAAGGGCTGGTTATAATCCGTCCGGGCGCCGGCTGTGGCCGCCTTTATCTCATCCCAGCGGGCGTCTTCCTGCTTCTTTACCTGGTTTTCTATCTGGGTGTCCCCCTGGAGGAGCAGCAGGCCGATTGCCCTGTTCGTCAGGCCGTAGCCGGTACGGAGCAGACCGGACAGCCCCGCCAGGGCCTCTTCCAGGCCTTTATCGTATCTTAGAGGTGACTTCTCGGGAATGGCTGCCGCCCGGGCCAGCGTCCGCCGCAGCACGTCCAGGCCGCGCCCGGAGACGGCCACGGTGGCCACCACCGGGATACCCAGCCGTTGGCTGAGTCTGCCGGTGTCGATATCAATGCCGGCGGCCTCGGCCTCGTCCATCATATTTAGCTCCAGCACTACGGGCAGGCCGGCCTCTATGAGCTGTAATGTCAGTGGCAGCATCCGGGGCAGGTTTCTGGCGTCGACGACATGCAGGATGACATCCGGCTTCTCGTCCAGCAGTATCTTCCTGGCTACCCGCTCCTCCTCGGTAATGGAGTGCATAGCGTACATCCCCGGCGTGTCCACCACTTCAAACGGGCAGCCATCCAGGACGGCTTTACCCCGGGAGACGTCAACCGTCGTCCCCGGGTAGTTGGAGATGGTTACATAACGGCCGGTGAGCTGGTTGAAGACGACGCTCTTGCCCACATTGGGGTTGCCGACGATGGCCAGCTTCCTTAAGCCTTCGCCGCCTATCGGTCCCGCGCCGCCGCTGTGGCAGCTGGCGCCGCTACGCTTGCGGCGCCGTTTAAATATGCTCAATATTCTCTGCTGTAGGGTCATCTTATCCGTTGCCGTGGGCTGGTTTCTGTTTCCCCCGGCACCTGGCGCAGTAGCCGCTTAAACTGACCTCGGCCTCGGTGATGGTAAAGCCCTTGGCCTGGGCCACGTTGGCCGTTATGTGGTCGGCCAGTTGGTAGCGGAACTCAATCACCCGCCCGCAGCCGAGGCATTTCAGGTGGTGGTGCTCGGTGGAAGCCTTGGCCTCGTAGTGGTGGTGGCCTTCGTCGAAGTGAAGCTCGTCCACCAGCCCCTGCTCCTTGAACTTGAGAAGGTTGCGGTAGACGGTGGAGAGGCTCAGGCGGGGTTCCTTCAGGCGGGCGCGGCGGTAGATTTCGTCTGCGTCCAGGTGGCCCTTGCCCTGGCGGATTATCTCCAGGATCAGATTTCGCTGGCTGGTGGCGCGCAGGCCAGCCGCCTTTAGCGCCCTCGCCTTTTTCCGCCGGGTCGGCTTATTGCTGCTCTGTTCAGGCGTCATAGCCTATTCCTTTCAGTATAAGTATGCTAATGCTAACCATTAGCAACAATATTATATAATAGTGGTGTGCTTGCTGTCAAGGGAGGGCATAGGATTATTATGCAAGGGGCTTAAACTAGGGGTTCAACAGGGGCGGCTGGCCCTTTAGTCCCAGAGCTTTTCTACGTCCAGCGGGGCCTGTTCGGTACCAGCGCTCAGGGACTTGTAGGACTCGCTGGAGCCGTACTCGCGCACCTTGACCACCACCGGCATAGGCAGGGCGTGGCCGAAGATGAGCACCTGTTGTCTTGAATCCAGCTTGGCCAGGACGGACTTCAGTTCGCTCTTGCCGGAGACGCCGGCCAGGACGCTGTCTACATCCTTCTCGCTGTCCAGCAGGCAGGTAATCTTGGTGCCCAGCTGGGACATAACCTCGTCGTCTATACCGCTGGGGCGCTGGTCTATGACCAGCAGGGTGACATTGTACTTGCGCATCTCCCGGGCGATGGTGCCGAAGATGGTCTGGTCGGCAACCTCCGGATTGAGGAACTTGTGCGCCTCCTCTATGGTGATTACCAGCGGTTGCGGCTTGGGCGAGTCCTCGGCCATGGCCTTTTCCATCCGGTCCCGGTAGCGATGGTAGATGCGGCGTGACAGCAGGTTAGCCACCAGGATATGGGCGGTGATATCCGTATAACGGCCAAACTCCAGGACGACGTGCTTGCCGTTCTCCAGGTAGCTGAGCACCTTGTCCACCGCTTTTTCCTCCACCTGCGGCTGGGTGAAGGCCAGGCGGGCGATAGAGTTGAGGCCGCGGCACAGGTTCTGGTAGCTGGCCTCGTGGATTTTCAGTTTGTCCAGCAGCGCGGCCCTTTCTTCAGCGTCGGCTTCGTCGAGTTTCAGCGTTTGCTGTATCCAGTCCCTGCCGAAGCGCTGCCTAAGCTGATAGGTGGCTTCCACGGCCAGCGGGGTGAGGTTGAGAGTCTGGCGCAACAGGGCCATATCCCCCGGCTTTATCTCGTCATAGCCGATTTTAACGAAGAAGTCTGCGTTTACCTGGCGCTGCCGCGAGCTTTTTTCATCCAGGGCGAGGACGGCCACCTGAGCGGGGAAGAGCTGCTTCAGGGCCTTCACCTTGTTGCCGCGGCCCTCGCTGGTGCCCTGCCAGCCGTACTCGCTGTGCATATCAAACACTAGGTTGACGGCAGCGCTCTTCTGCACCATGCCGATAAGCAGCAGCCGGGTGAGGAAGGTCTTGCCGGTGCCGCTCTTGCCGAAGATGCCGTTAGAGCGCTTGACCAGTTCCGGCAGGTTGAGGCAGAGCTTGGTTTCCATGTCCAGGGGGTTGCCGATGTGGAAACTTTCCTTGTCCTCAGAGCCGAAGACCAGGCCGATGTCCGCTTCGGTGGCCAGGTATACACTGGAGAAGTGGCTGGGGACGGTCTTCACCGGCATCGGGCCGGTGACGCCGCCCACCGGGGTGCCGAGGGTCAGGTAGGGGGTGACATGCAGCGTGGCGTAGGCGCTGGTGCCGACCAGCACCGCGGCGGTGAAAGGGTCGCCGACATCAGGCGGCGCCTGGGTCAGCCCGGGGTCGCTCACATCCAGCCGGACATCTGTAATCATGCCGAAGAAGCGCTGTTTGGTGCCGTCAATAGTGGCGTAGCGGCCGACGGCCATCTCTTCCACCGAGGCCCGGCCATCCAGCCTTACCTCAATCCCCTTGTTGAGCGAGCCGGCCACCACCTGGCCCAGCCGCTGTCTTTCGTCTGCCGGTTGCTGCTGGGTCATGGTTTTATCCTCTCCAGGATGGCTTTAAGGCAGTTGAGGTCGCCGCTTAGGCGTGCCGCCAGCTCTCTGCCGGCGGCCACCAGGAAGTCGTGCCTGTTCTCGCGCACCTGGCTCATCCGGCGCAGGCAGGCGGCGATAAGTTCCTCCGTGGGCAGGGGCAGGCTGGCGCCGGTCATGATATTAAGGAAGCCGAAGGACAGGCTGAACTCCTCCACCTCCTGCGGCGGGCAGAGGTACACGAAGCCGTGGATGCGGGCCGGCCGCGGCGGCAGGTAGTGGCGGGTTTCGTCCCCCTGTCGGTGGCCCACCACCAGGGCGCTGAACTCGCTTTTCAGGAGCTTGAGGAGCTGTGGGCTTTTGCTGTAGATGTCCTCCTCTTTTGTTTCATCCTTGCCCCGGGCGATAGGCCGCCGCCCCGACTCCAGGCTGGTGGTGGCAGCGTTATAGACGACGCCGTATAGCTCATAATCGGCGTCCCGGGTCTTGACCAGGCTGCCCAGCGGTGGCGGCTGGTATAGCTCATAGCTCTGGGCGGTGAA
>DAOUZU010000077.1 GCA_030665535.1 Dehalococcoidia bacterium | reverse complement strand
CATACCGGAGAATGCCGAAATATTGTCGCTGCCGACCTTGTTGGTTATAGCGATGACGGCGATGAAGGCGGCTAAATCAGTGACGGCGAAGGCCAGCAGATAGAAGAGGGTGCTGGACTGGCCGACGGTGTCCCCGGACTGGGACATGCCCACCGCCGCCAAACCAATCAGCAGGTAGCCGGCGTGGGCGATGCTGGAGTACCCCAGCATGCGCTTGATGTTGGTCTGCCAGATGGCCACCACATTGCCCAGCGTCATGCCGACTGCCGCCAGCACGGCCAGGATAATGCCCCACTGCTCCGCCAGGGCTGCCGGATCGGCGAAGGCGGCGTAGAAGACGCGCAGCAGGATGGCGAAGCCGGCGGCCTTGGAGCCTACGGAGAGAAAGAGGGTTACCGGCGTCGGCGCCCCTTCATAAACATCGGGCACCCAGAATTGGAAGGGGACGGCGGCCACCTTGAAGCCGAAGCCGGCCACCAGCAGGATTATGCCCAGTATAAGGCCGGGGCTGTCGGTGATGCTCTGGGCCGGCATGGCCTGGATGAACTGGGCGATTTCAGACAATTGCGTAGAGCCGGTGAAGCCGAAGACCAGCGCCAGGCCGTAGAGCATTATGGCCGAGGCCACCCCGCCCACCAGCAGGTATTTCAGCGACGCTTCGGTGGACTTCCTGTCCTTGAGGAAGCCCACCAGCACATAGAAGGAAATGGCCGTCAGCTCCAGGGCCAGGTAGATGGAGATGAGGTCGGTGGTGGCTGCCATCAGTATCATGCCCAGCGTGGCCAGCAGCACCAGGGCGTAGTACTCCCCCTGGAAACGCTTGAACTTGGAGACGTAGTCCGTGGAGGCCAGTATTATCAGGGCGGCGATGCCTATGAAAAGCAGCTTGAAAAAGAGGGCGTAGTTGTCCACGGCCAGCATGCTGTTGAAAATCAGCCGGGGGTGGTCGCCCCACATGGCTATGGTGAGGGCGGCGGCGGTGGTCAGGCCGGCCAGGCAGACGTATACCAGCCACCTCTTTCGGATAATGAAGAGGTCCAGCACAATCACGGCTATTGCCGTGCCTATCAGGGCGAACTCTGGCGCCGCCAGTCCAATATTCAAGGCCACTCCTTATTAATCCTTATTAAATTACTATGCTAGCCGCCGAAAAGGGACGTAATCGGCGATATGCCGGTGTTGATGATATCGGTCAGCACTGTGGGGAAGACGCCAACCAGGAACATCAAGCCGATGAAGATGACGCCGAAAGTCTTCTCCACCCTGTCGGCGTCCTTGACGCCGTCAAACTTCTCCAGCCGTTGCCCGAAGAAGACCCTCTGCAGCGTCCACAGGATATAGGCCGCTGCCAGCAGGATTCCCAAAAGGCCGACTATGGTGAAGATGGGCGCGCCGGGGACGACATCGGCAGAGAAGGCCCCCAGGAAGACCATCACCTCGGCAATAAAGCCGCTGGTGGCCGGAACAGCCATGGCCCCCATGCCGCCCAGGGCGAACATTATGGCAACGTTGGGCATCTGCTTGGCCAGACCTCCCAGCTTGGTTATATTGCGCTCATGGGAGTTGTGCATCACGATACCGGTGATGGCGAAGAGGAGGCCGGTGACGATACCGTGGCTGAACATCTGCAGGGTGGCCCCGGTCATACTCACCTGTCCCAGGGCGAAGATGCCCAGCAGCACGAAGCCCATATGGCTGATGCTTGAGTAGGCGATAAGCCGCTTGATGTCCGTTTGTTTCAGAGTTACGGCGCCTCCATAGACGATATTGATTACCGCCAGACCCAACAGCATGGGCGCCCACAGTTCGGACACATCTGGGAACATGGTCACATTGATGCGCAGCATGGCGTAACCGCCCATCTTCAGCAGGGTGCCGGCCAGGATGACACTGACGGCGGTGGGGGCGTCGGTGTGGGCGTCAGGCAACCAGGTATGGAAGGGGAAGACGGGCAGCTTGACGGCAAAGCCGATGAAGAAAAAGAAGAAGGTAATCACCGCCGGTATGGCCAGGGCGATAGCGCCCAGGTCGGTCTTGGCCATTTCAACCATATCCAGGCTGCCGGTGGCGAAGAAGAGCACCAGGATGCCGGCCAGGATAAAGGCGCCGCCAAACAGGGTGTACAGAACATACTTGATGGCCGAGTACTCCTTGCGGCCGGCGCCCCATATGGATATCAGGAAGTACATGGGGATGAGCTCTATCTCCCAGAAGATGAAAAAGAGCAGGAAGTCCAGGGAGGCAAAGACGCCGGTGATGGCCGCCTGTAAGAGCAGAATCCAGGCGAAGTACTCCCGCACCCGCATGTTTATCTTCCAGGATATGAGTATAACCAGGAAGCCGATAAGGGCGGAGAGGATGACGAAGGGCAGGCTCAGCCCGTCAACGCCGACATGGTAGAAGGCCTTGATAAGTGGAATCCAGGAGATGTTTTCCTCGAACTGGATGACGCCGGCCAATGCCTCCGAGCGGTCAAACAGGGCGAAGAGTATCACCGAAAGGACAAGCGGTATGCCGGTAGCCAGCAGGGAGGTATATCTTATCTGAGTAGCGGAGAGGCCCTTGATAAGGGCTATGATGAGCGCCCCCACTACCGGCAGGAAGATTATCAGTGTCAGAAAGGGAAATTCCAAAACGCTCTACCTCCTTTTGCTAACTCAAAAAATAGGCCAGTAAGATAATGGCCAGAATGCCCAGGACTATGAATAAGCCATAGACCTGGAGCTGCCCTGTCTGCGCCTTTCTGGCTCTTTTACCGGCGCCCAGGGTAGTATCGGCTACACCGTCAACGGCGCCGTCCACACCTTTTTCGTCAAAGAACTTAAGGCTGTTGAAGAAATTACGCACTATACCTTGCTCAATGATGCGGCTGTTTATGCCGTCGTCTATGACATGGCTGTCAAACAACTGGAAGCCGGCGAAGATTCCCTTCATCAGCACTAGCCGTGTGATTACATTCTCATATAGCTCGTCCATCCAGTACTTCCGGGAGAAGATGGTGTGCAGGGGGGCGAAGAAACGGCGAATCCTAAGCGGGCTTAGCCACTGGGCGCTGTACATGGCGTAGGCCAGTAGTATGCCGGCTCCGGCCAGTATCAGCCCGAACCAGGGTAGGGGGTGGGTGAAGATGCCGAACAAGCCCTCGATGAAGCCGTGCGTCTCGCCATGGCCCAGGAATGCGCCGAAACCGCCGGTGACATTAACCAGGCCGGAGACGGCGGCCAGCACGCCTAGGGCGACCATTGGCAGCACCATCACCCGCGGCGACTCATGGGGGTGGCCGTCGCCGCGGTAGTGGCCGCCAAAGGTCATAAAGATAACACGGAACATATAGAAGGCGGTCATAACTACGGTTATCATAGCCAGCCAGAAGAGAACCGGCTGGTTGGCCAGTGAGCTGGCCAGTATCTCATCCTTGCTCCAGAAACCGGACAACGGCCAGATGCCGGACATGGACAATGAGGCCACCAGGAAGGTAACGAACGTCCACGGCATCACCTTGCGCAGGCCGCCCATCTTGCGCATGTCAAAGGTGCCGGCGGCGTGGTTGACACTGCCGGCACCCAGAAAGAGCAGCCCCTTGAAGAAGGCGTGATTAACGAGGTGGAAGATGCCGACGGCAACGCCACCGGTGCCCAGCCCCAGCATCATATAGCCCAACTGGCTGATGGTAGAGTAGGCAAGCACCCGCTTAATATCCGTCATCACCAGACCCATAGTGGCGGCGAATATAGCCGTCACCCCGCCGATAATGGCCACCGTGAGCAGGGCCGCTTCCGAGCTTTCAAAGAGGGGAAACATACGGGCCACCAGGAAGACGCCGGCGGCCACCATGGTGGCGGCGGGGATAAGGGCACTCACCGGGGTGGGGCCTTCCATGGCGTCGGGCAGCCAGACATGCAGCGGGAACTGGGCAGACTTGCCCACCGCCCCGAAGAAGATGCCCAGGGCGGCCCAGGTGAGGGCGCTCCCGGCCAGCAGGCCGGTGACGGCCAGGTTGTTGAGTTCGCCTATATCCAGGGTGCCCGTCTGGGAGAGGAGGAGGATTATTGCCGCCAGGAAGCCGAAGTCACCGATGCGGGTGACGATAAAGGCCTTCTTGGCGGCGTTGGCCGCCGCCGGGCGCTGGAACCAGAAGCCGATGAGCAGGTAGGAGCAGAGGCCTACCAGCTCCCAGAAGACGAAGGTAATGAGCAGGTTATCAAAGAGAACCAGCCCCAGCATGGAGAAGGTGAAAAGGGATATAAAGGCGAAGTAGCGGTGGTAGCCGGGGTCGCCGTGCATGTAGCCCTGGGAGTAAAGTTGCACCATCAGGCTGACGAAGGTGATGACGATGAGCATTATCACCGTCAGCGGGTCTACAATCATCCCCAGTTGGACGTTCAGGCTGCCGACTACCAGCCAGTCCAGCGCCGGTACCGGCAGCTCGTGGCCGGTGGAGGAGAGCACGGTAATGAGCGCCCAGACAGACAGGATAAGTGAGCCGGCGATGGCGGCCACGGATATGTAGCCGCTCAGGGCTGGCCTGTCCTTTGCGAAAAGACGGGTACCCATGCCGGTGAGGGCAAAGGCCGCCAGCGGCAGCAGGAAAATGACCCAGATGAGTTGATAGGGCATTTTGGTTCTAGCTTCTCCTGTCTCTTATTACCATTTCATTAAGTCTATTTTGGTAGCGTCTATGGTATCGCGGTTGCGGTAAATGGACATAATAATAGCCAGGCCGACGGTGGCCTCGGCGGCGGCGACGACGATGATAAAGATGGTGAAGACCTGGCCGGTAAGCTCTGTGGGCACGATGTAGCGGGAGAAGGCCACCATGGCGATGGCGGCGGCGTTGAGCATAATCTCAATAGACATCAGTATCACCACGGCGCTGCGCTTGGAAAAGGCTCCATAGAGACCGATGGCGAACAGGACAGCCGAGAGTATAAGGTAATGATCCAGGCCCATCTATTCCTCCCTCACCATGACTATGGCTCCTAAAATGGCGGCCAGTATCAACACGGCGGATATCTCCACCGGCAGGACGAAGCCGTTCTCGGCAAAGAGACTGCCGGCCAGGGCGGCCGTGGTCGGCTCCAGCGGCGGCTCGGTGGATATCAGCCAGTCTGTGTTTATCACGGCGAAGCCGGTAGCCCCCAGGAAGAGCACGGCGGTAATGAGGGACGGCAGCTGAAGT